>JBLGCM010000045.1:0-7651 GCA_047617345.1 Natronomonas sp.
CAGGCGGTACTCGTAAACCAGTTCACCGGTCGAGCGAGCAGATCGGCGGTGACGGCCGGTTCGGTGAGTGAGCCCGTTTCGTAGCTGTCGAATCCGCGGGCGAAACCGGTCGCGGGTCGGACGTAGTCGTTCGGCGAGACGGCGTAGGTCTCGTAGCCGTTCTCGGAGAGCCGTTCGGCGAGGGTCCGTTCGCCGGAGAGGATCGGACTCGTTATGGTCGCTCCGTGTTCTTCGGGATATTTCCCGGTGAACAGCGAAGCATGCGAGGGAATTGACCAGGGTGCCTGTGCGACGGCGTCGGTAAATAGCGTCGCGTCGTCGGCGAAGGCGTCGAAGTTCGGCGTCGTCTCGCGGTCGTACCCGAGCGCCGAAACCCGATCAGCACGAAGTGTATCGAGAAGGACAAAAATGACATTCGGACGATCCATCAGTGGCTACTGGACGGACGAAGAACAAAAACCCACTGGCTGGCCCCGGAGGGGCCGGCAGGTGAGGAGCGCTATTCGGACAGGGTAAGCCCGGACCCGCCGGCCGCGATTGCCGCGCCGGCGATAATCGCCGCTCCGAGCACGACGAAGCCGTCGTCCGGGCTCAGACCGGCAATGTCCGCCGCGGCGTCGACGATGAACACCGTGACGAACAGGCTCAGGATGGCGAACACGAGGAAGATGATTGCCGCGATGATACTTGCTGCGAGTGCTCCAACGGAATCAACGAGTCCCATAGCGTTCAGAGATGCATAAGCAAGGATATAAAAAGTTGTGGTGGGGACGGCGAGTATCCCAAGCGATACGCTTATTCGCGCGTATCGGCCATTATTAGCCGATGAGTACGGACACCGCCGAGGACGCCGACGCCTTCGAGCAGGTCTGCGCGGAGTTGGTCGACCGGATCCTCGCGGGTGAACTCGAACGAGACGACCTCGAATCGGCCAAGAAGGAAGTCTGTGGCAAGTATTCGGCACCGAAGGTTCCCCGCCACTCCGATCTCTTGGATTTCGCGCCGGAGGACCAACGCGACGAACTCGAAGCGGTCCTCCAGCGCAAGCCCGTCCGAACTGCGTCGGGCGTCTCGCCGGTGGCGATCATGACCTCCCCCGAGCGGTGTCCACACGGAAAGTGTCTCTACTGTCCGGGCGGCCCGGACTCGGAGTTTTCCAGCGCCCAGAGCTACACGGGCCACGAACCCGCGGCCGCGCGCGGGGAGCAAAACGACTACGACCCCTACGGACAGGTCCGCCTGCGGCTCGAACAGCTCCGAGAGATCGGCCATCCCATCGACAAGGTCGAACTCATTCTGATGGGCGGGACGATGACCGCTCGAAGTCACGACTACCAAGAGTGGTTCGTCAAGCGAGCGCTAGAGGCGATGAACGATTTCGATCCCGAGAAACAGCCGGCGCCCTCCCAGACGGAGAGTTTCGCACAGGACCCCGAGGAGTACGATTTCGAGTATCTGGAAGACGTGATCGCCAACAACGAGACCGGATCGATCCGCAACGTCGCGACCACCTTCGAGACGAAGCCGGACTGGTGTGACCCCGAGCAGATCGACCGGATGCTCGACCTCGGCGGGACGAAAGTCGAGGTCGGCGTTCAGACGACCTACGAGCGAATCAACCGGGAGATGCACCGCGGTCACGGCGTGCAGGACTCCATCGACGCCAACCGTCGCCTGCGCGATTCCGGCTTCAAGGTCGGCTTTCACATGATGCCCGGCCAGCCCGGTATGTCCAAAGAGATGTGTCTTGAAGACTTCCGCCGGATCTTCGAGCAGGCGGAGTACAAGCCGGATTTCCTGAAGATCTACCCGACGCTAGTCGTCGAAGGGACGGCGGTGTACGACTGGTGGCACGAAGACGAGTTCGAGCCGCTGAGCAACGACGAGGCCGCCGAGCTCGTCGCGGAGATCATGGACATGATCCCTCGGTACACGCGGCTTCAGCGCGTTCAGCGTGATATCCCCGCCGATTTCATCGAGGGCGGCGTCTGGAAGTCCAATCTCCGGCAGTTGGCCTGGGATCGGCTGGACGAACACGGCTGGGACTGCGAGTGTATCCGGTGTCGAGAGGTCGGTCACAACGACGAACAACCGGAGAGCATCGAGATGGACGTGATGGAGTACGAATCCGGCGGCGGAACGGAGTATTTCATCAGCGTCGAGGATTTCGAGAAGGATCTGCTCGTCGGGTTCTGTCGGCTTCGCTTCCCGAATGACCCGGTTCGCACGGAACTACAGGACGCCGCGGTCGTCCGGGAGCTTCACGTCTACGGCAGCCAGGTCGGCGTCGGCGAACTCGCGGGGGACGACGGGCTGGTCGAACAACACCAACATCAGGGCTACGGGAAGCGACTGCTCCGGACGGCCGAACAGCTGGCCGGCGAGGCGGGCTACGACAAACTCGCGGTGCTCAGCGGCATCGGCGTTCGGGAGTACTACCGCGAGAAACTTGGCTACGTGCAAGACGGGCCGTACGTCAGCAAACAGCTGTGAGCCGGGTATTATCGGCCGCGAAGGGAGCCGCCCGATTCGCCCTCGCTCGGCGAGGGGAACGCGAACCAGACCAACACGGCACCGACGACGGCCCCGGAGCCGATAGCAATCAGCGCCTCGAACGGTGAGCCACCAGCGTAGGCAGCGATCAGCCCGGCAGACGCCCCCACGAGCAGGACGAACGCGATCCTGAGCCGGGAGAGCAGTCGTCGGTTTCGTGCGCCCGGGTCCGGTCGCTCCATCAGTAAAACCCGCGCTCGACGTCTTCCTCGATGATCTCCTCGAACTCCGTGTCGAGCAACGCCTCGGCTTCCTCGAACGTCTCGGTGAGGTCGTCCATCCGGTCGGGGCGGTCGGTCTGATCGAACTCCATCGGACCGTAGGCCGGGCTGTCGAGTGCGCCCATGATGTCCTCGAACAGCGCCTGCGGCGAGGTCGGTGCGTCGGCGTGTGTCTCGACGACCGTTTCGAGTTCGCTGACGCGCTCTTGGGCCGTTTCCTCGTCCTCGATGGACTGTTGGACGCCAAAGAGACCGCTCCCTTCGCCCGTCTCGGGAAAGAGCGGGTCCAGCTCGTCGTCAATCGACCTGGCGACCTTCGCGCCAACCCCCTCGACTTGGAACGGGTTCTTTGCGTAGGTCTTGAGTTGGTACGCGCCGACAGCAGGATGACCGAGATACATGTCCTCACCGATACCGTGGCGGCGGTCACCGCCGACAGCGCGCCAGCCGCCCGGCTCTGCCTCGCTCTCGACGACGTCACGCAGAATGTCCTCCCAGTCGCGCACCTTCATATCACCAGGTTGGGAGTCGAGCCGATTATATTCTCCGGAAAATCGCGGAGACTTATGTGTGAGCGCCCCCCGAGTGTGGGTATGCTCTCCGGTGTCCGAGTGGCCCTCGGCGTCTCGGGATCGATCGCGGCCGTGAAGACTGTCGAGTTAGCCCACGAACTCCGCAGACAGGGAGCAACGGTCCGGGCGGTGATGACCCCCGCTGCTGAGGGAATCATTCACCCGTGGTCACTCGAATACGCGACGGAGAACTCGGTCGTCACCGAGATCACGGGCGCCGTCGAACACGTCGAGTTGTGCGGAAACGACGGTTGGGCGGACGTGCTGCTGATCGCTCCTGCAACGGCCAACACCGTCGGGAAGATGGCCCACGCCGTCGACGACACGCCGGTGACGACCTGCGCGACGACCGCCCTCGGCTCGAACGTACCCACCGTCGTCGTCCCGGCGATGCACGAACCCATGTACGACCATCCGGGCGTGCTCGACGCCCTCGACGAACTTGAGTCGTGGGGCGTCGGCTTCGTCGATCCGCGAATCGAGGAGGGAAAGGCTAAGATTGCAACAGAGTCGGCGATTGTCACCGAGACCGCGCGGGCGACGACCGAGCAGACGCTCGCGGGCGAGCGGGTGATCGTCACCAGCGGCGCGACGACCGAATCAGTCGATCCGATTCGGACGCTCTCGAACCGCGCCTCGGGCAAGACCGGGCGCGCGGTCGCCCGCGCGTGTTACGCCCGCGGAGCGGAGGTCGTGCTCGTCCACGACGGCGAGGACCTCCCGTGGGCGACCGTCGAGGGGATCGAAAGCGCCGCCGAGATGCTCGATGCGGTCCGCGAACACGCGCCCGACGCCGACGCCCTGGTCTCGGCGGCGGCCATCTCGGATTACACCGTCGACGCCGCAGCGGAAAAGATCAGATCCGGCCAGGAGAATTTGACCGTGGAACTCCACCCGACGCCGAAACTGATCGACAGCATCCGCGAAACCCACCCCGAGTTGCCCATCGTCGGCTTCAAAGCCGAGAGCGACGCCGACGAAGCGAATATTGTCGAACAGGCCCGGCGGATCCGCGACCGCGCTGGACTGGCCTTCGTCGTCGGAAACGCCGCCGACGTGATGGGCGAGGCCGAAACACGGGCAGCGCTCGTCGACGACGATGTCGAGTGGGTCGAGGGATCGAAAGTCGACCTCGGCGGCGCGGTCGCCGACCGACTCGCCGCCGAACTCGCGGAGCGAGGGACGCGCAGCGGCGATATGTGATTCTCAAATGATAGAATTCGACCGCATCATTTTTATCAGTGACTCGCGAAGTCACTACAAGCGCAGATATACACTGCGAACTTGTCAACTATGAAACTTAAAGAGTTACTTACCGACGACGATGCGGTCAGTCCAGTTATCGGGGTCATCCTGATGGTCGCGATTACGGTCATTCTCGCAGCCGTCATCGCAACGTTCGTCCTCGGTCTCGGCGAACAGGTCAGCGACACGGCGCCGAACGCGAACTTCCAGTTCGACTACGAAGCAAGCGGAAACGACGAGCTAACCATCACACATACCTCGGGACCGTCGATTGAGGCCGGTTCACTTACCGTGGGTGGCCCAGGTATTGATTCCAGCGTGGACTGGCACACGCAAGCCGGAATAAATGAAGGCGACGAAGTGAGCGCGGGTGATAGCATCACTATCGTAGGAGGGGGTAACGATGCGACATTCTCCCCAGGTGACCGAGTCAGCATCATCTGGAACACCGGAGAAGGCGACTCCGCGACGCTGTCGAACTACGATATCCCCAAGTAATCCGTCGTCCGCTCGGGCCTTCGCCGGATCTGGTGTAAGCGGATTTTAATATCTCATCCAGCCGCGTTACTGCGCCGTGAGGGCAGCGACAGAAAGACAGCAACGTTTTCCCACCGCTCTGAGTAAGGTGTATATGGACAAGCTCATAGAGTCGCTCAAGACGGCCCCAATCGTCGAGAAAGAGGGCTATCACTACTTCGTCCATCCCGTCAGCGATGGCGTTCCGATGCTCCGCCCGGAACTGTTGCGCGAGATCGTGATCGGGATCGTTCGGAAGGCCAACCTCGAACGAGTCGACAAGATCGTCGCCCCCGAAGCGATGGGGATCCACATCTCGACGGCGGTCTCGCTGATGACCGATATCCCGCTCGTCGTCGTTCGGAAGCGGTCGTACGGCCTCGACAGCGAGATTTCGATTGCGAAGCAGACCGGCTACTCCGAAAGCGAGATGTACATCAACGACATCCAGGCGGGCGACCGAGTGCTCGTCCTCGACGACGTGCTCTCGACCGGCGGAACACTCCGGGCGCTTCTGACCGCACTCGATGACATGGGTGCCGAACTCGTCGACACCGTCGCCGTCATCAAGAAGGTCGGCGGCGAGAACAAACTCGACGGCTCCGGCTACGAGCCGAAGACGCTGATCAACGTCGACGTACAGGACGGGGAGGTCGTGATCGTCGACGAGAACGGCGACGGCTGACCGGAAAGACGGTCCCGATAGGCTGATAGCACCCGTTAAGTGACTGGGCGTCTACGATAACACATGAGCGACGCGACCGATCTCGAAGAGTTAGAGCGCGGGACCGAACTGGTCAAACGTGGGTTCGCGAAGATGCAGAAAGGCGGCGTCATCATGGATGTCGTCAACAGAGAACAGGCCCGGATCGCCGAAGATGTCGGGGCCGTTGCCGTCATGGCGCTAGAGGCGGTGCCGGCGGACATTCGCAAACGCGGCGGCGTGGCGCGGATGCCCGACCCGGCGGACGTCGAGGAGATCATCGAGGAGGTTTCGATCCCCGTCATGGGCAAATCGCGTATCGGCCACACCGCCGAAGCGCAGATTCTCGAAGCGCTCGGCGTCGATATGATCGACGAGTCGGAGGTGCTCACGCCCGCGGACGACCGCTATCACATCGACAAGCGGGAGTTTACCTCGCCGTTCGTCTGTGGCGCGCGCAATCTCGGCGAGGCCCTGCGGCGGATCGACGAGGGCGCGGCCATGATCCGGACGAAAGGCGAGGCCGGCACCGGTGACGTGAATCAGGCGGTCCACCACCAGCGCAACATCAGGAGTGCGATCCGAAAACTCGAAGGGATGAGCTACGAGGAGCGCGAGCGGTGGGCCCGCGAGAACGAAGCGCCCGCAGAACTCGTCCACGACGCCGCCGACCGCGGACGGCTCCCGGTCGTCAACTTCGCGGCCGGCGGTATCGCAACGCCGGCGGACGCCTCGCTGATGATGCAACACGGTTGTGACGGTATCTTCGTCGGATCGGGCATCTTCGGTGCGGAGAACCCCCCAGAGATGGGTAACGCGATCGTCGAGGCCGTCAACAACTGGGACGATCCCGAACGGTTGGCCGAAATCTCCTCGAATATCGGCAAGGGCATGAGAGGCGACGCGAACGCCGACTTGCCCGAAGAAGAGAAACTGCAGGACCGCGGCGTCTGAGCGACAGGCTTCTCGTAGTTAGTGGTCGTCTTCGCTGAACATCTCGCGATAGGCTGAGAGACCGAGCAGCGCGGTCGTCCCGAAGACGGCAGCGCCGCCGAAGACCGCGACCGAATTGAGCGTCTCCTCGGTTTCGCCGAACGGATAGGTATCGCCCTGGACGTTGTCAGAGCCGACGACGATGACCCCGCGCATGCCCAGCGAGCGGTGGGGAGCGCAAGCGTACGGGTGAGTCCCGGTATCACCGCTCTCGAAGGTGAATTCGTACTGAACACCGGTCGTATCGACGGGGTCACCGCTGTCGAACAACCGCTCGTCGACGCTGTCGAGTTGATCGTCGTTGTAAACGTTGTGTGCACCGCCGTTGCCGGACCACTCCCAGCGAACGGTCGTTCCCGGATCGACGACGATAGCAGCCGGATCGAACACCAGCCCACTCGTGCCCGCGCCGACGGTGATGGTCACTTCATCCATTCCCGTCGCATCGGCTGTTTCGCCCTCGAAGTTGTCGGTATCGGCGAGGTAGCCGTTGTAGAGATCACTCTGTGCGCTGGCGGTACTGGTCGCTGCAGTTCCGACAGCGCCGATAGTTGCAGCGCCGCCGGCCCCCTTCAGCAGTGAGCGTCGCGTCATCGATCCCGTAGTGTCCTGATCCATTATATTCCATATTCACGGTTTGATCGGTATAAATCCGACTGTTTCTGCGGAGCGGATGGCGGACGACAGAGCGCGTGTGATAACGGTCAAGTTCGTTCGCAACGAGTACGCTGGTATGTACGGGGGTTCGGGACTCGTCGGCCAGCGGGGACTCGACGAGTTCCGGTTGTTCGTCGAGGGACTGACGACGACCGAGGGCCGACTGGCGGTCAGCGCCGGTATCTTCCTGA
>JBLGCM010000046.1:0-7605 GCA_047617345.1 Natronomonas sp.
GCCGGCTTCATCGAACCCATCACCGAGGAACTGCCCATCGAATACGCCGTCGAACTCAACCGACTGATCGAACTCGAAATGGAGGGCAGTCTCGGATAACTCCGAGGTGATTACAATGAGTACGCAGGTACACGCAAATCTAACGGAAGCACAGGTAACGGAGATCAGCGAATCGCTCGGCGAACCCGAGTGGTTACTAGAGACTCGTCTCGACGCGCTCGACGCGCTGGACGACCTCGACATGCCGTCGGTCATCCGAACGCCGGGTCGGGACTGGACGAACCTCGATGCGCTCGAATACGAGGAGTTCATCGACCCGCTGGAGATGGCCCAAAAGAAAGACCGCGTCGACGCCGAGGGCGTCGAAGTGCTCTCGTGGGCCGAGGCCGTCGAGGAACACGGCGACCTGGTCGAAGAGCACTTCGGCAGCGTCGTCGACCCCGAACGGGACTACCTCACGGCACTGTCGACCGCGCTCTTTAGCGCCGGCACCGTCGTCTACGTCCCCGAGGGCGTCGTCGCCGAGGACGTGAAGATTCGCACCCGGATCAACTCCCAGTCGCTGTTCAACTACACGCTGGTCATCGCCGAGGAGTCTGCAAGCGTCACGATCCTCGAACGGCAGTCCACTGGAAGTGAACTCGACGGCCGCCAGTACTACAGCGGCGTCGTCGAGGCGATCGCCGGCAAGAACGCCCACATCCAGTACGGAACCCTTCAGAACCTCTCGGAAGAGACCTACAACTACCAGGTCAAGCGCGGCCACGCGGCCCGCGACGCCCAAGTCAACTGGATCGAGGGCAACATCGGCACCCGCCTCACCAAAAGTTCCGTCGAGACCCGCCTGCTGGGCAACGGCAGCGAATCCAAAATCGTCGGCGCCTTCTTCGGCCACGAGGACCAGCACATCGACATCGCCAGCCGCGTCTGGCACGAAGCGGAGCACACGACGGCCGACCTCGTGACTCGGGGCGTCCTCGACGACGAGGCACGCTCGGTCTACGAGGGCGTTCAGGACGTCGGAACGGAAGCGTGGGACACCAACTCCTACCAGCGTGAGAACACGCTCATGCTCTCCGACGACAGCGAGGCAGACGCCTCACCGAAACTGATCATCAACAACCACGACACCGAAGCGAGCCACTCCGCGACGGTCGGACAGGTCGACAGCGAGGATCTGTTGTATATGAACTCCCGCGGGATCGACGAAGAGCAGGCGACGAACATGCTCGTCGAGGGCTTTTTCGTCCCCGTCCACGAGGAGATCGAGGTCGACGAACTCCGTGAGGACCTCGAAGAGCTTATCGCTGCCCGCCTGCGATGAGGTACTGATCCGTTCGATGATTTTTGCGTTATCCCCATAGAGAGTGTTCGGAACGAGCGATATCCGCAGCCGGTCGGCGAGGAGGTATCGGTCGTCGTCTCAGCTATGGAATCGCACCGCCTCGGAGTCGGCGGATGCAGAGAGAAATCACGATACCCGCGAGAAACGCGGCCGCGAGATTGACCACGAGACCGAGCGCCCCGATGGCGACGACGAAGAGACGCGAGCTAGCCTCGCTCAGACTGGTCCAGCCGAGTTGTGCGGCCACCAGCGCGAGAATCACCCCGAGGACGGAAATGGGATACGCGGTCACCATCCCGACAGCTAACAGTGCAACGGTGAGATACGCGACTCCGAGGATAACGTTCGCTCCGGCAGTTCGTGCCCCGAAGGCGTATTTGCCGGCGATACCACCGCTGCCGTGACACATCGGGAGCGCACCGAATGGGACGGCGGCGAGGTTCATCACCCCCATACTGATCGAGAGGTCGTCTGGCGAGATATCGCGGTCGAAGTAATCGCCGAGCAGCACCGAGGCAGCAAGCGCCGCGTTCCCGACGGTCATCGCGAACTGACCCAGCGCCGCCTCGACCGTTCCGGCCGTGAGCGAAAGCGAGTCGAACTGGACGAACCCGGACGGAACCGGCGGGACAGTCGGTGCTGGAACTCCGGTCTGGAGGACGGCGACCGCACTACCGAAAACGAGGACGGCGAACGCACCGAGGTTTTGAGAGCCGACCGCGATGAACCCGAGTGCCACGGCGACAGCGACCCCGGCCAGCCGGAGGTTGGCGGCGCCGAGCCGGAGCGCGGTCTCCAGCAACACGAGCGCGACGCCGAACTGAATCGCCCGCACGACCGGGGTACCGATGTATCTGCCGAGCCGTTCGAGCGAGCCGGTCCCGCCGAGGACGAGCAATCCGCCGCCCAATAGGAGTCCCGCGAGCAGGAGTTCACCGGTCGCGATCGATCCCGCGATGACCAGCGCCGCCAGCGCTTTCATCGGCTCGATAGAGATCGGCACGCCGTAGTATAGCCCCCAGACGATCTGAAAGACGCCGAACCAGACGAGCATGACCGCAAGCGAGAGGTCCGTCAGGACAGCAACCGTAACGACGATGGGAACGACGGTAACGGAGTCACCGATAGCGCCCGTGAGTTCGTTCCACGCGAACTCGATACCGAGTTCGTCGCGCCGGTCGAATGGCCGTCGCACACGCCCCCTTATCGGGCAAGCGGCAAGTACGTTAGCACACCGTGGACGCGTCCCGAGCACCACGTCTATTCGATCGGGATCGGCCTGGGAAACAGGAGATCAAAGAGCGGAGAATAGATCAGAGCGTGAGTCGGATAACCAAGCGAGATCGGCGGAGGGCGGTCAGTAACTACCCCCGTCGCGTGGATCGGGCCTGGCGCACGTCGGCGCCGTCCCGAATCTTGTCTTCACACTGTGGACACACACGTGGTTTGTCGATCCCATTCGGAGTGAATACTCGTGCGTAATCCGCCGTCACGAATGCACCGCAGTTCTGACATTCCGGCATACAGACTACATGTGTGGCCCCGTCGTAATAATGGTTGGTGCTCGGAGGGGATCCGACCCTACAGCGAGGACGAAATTGAGCCGTCTTCACCGAGTTCGATCACGCCGTCGAATAGTTCGCGGAACGACTCGTGTACGGTCTCGTCGTGGACACCGTCAGCGAAATGAAAGAGGCCGACAGCGTCGTACTCGTCGATCAAATCGAGGATATCGACGACTGCCTCCCTCGCCCGCGTCTCGTCGGCGTAGTAGATGAGTTCGGTGATCGAATCGAAACTGATCCGGAGTTTTCCCTCGTGGGAATCGAGGAACGCACGCGTTTCGTCGACAATTCCCTCGATGTTTTCCGGCCGTGAGACGTACTTGACGCGGTCGCTCTGTCGGCGGGTATATCCACGCTCGACCGAGAGGGTATCGAGGATCATCGCCCGGTCTTCGTCGACTTCGTAGTGTTCGAGTTTCTGTTCGACTTCTCGTGCGGTCGTCCGCGTCGAGATGACGAGGATGTGATCGGTGTCCGTTTTGAGAAACTGTGTGTCGATCCGGTCCGTCTCGCCAGTGCTCGGGTGGAAGAGAAGAAGGCCGGTTCCGCCTGGAATCGTCTCCGGCGTGTTCTCGATCGCCAGCGTGTACTCCATGTACCACTACTCCGGGGTGGTAGCGTCTTAAGTTTGCGGGCTTTCGCCGTTCTCGACCGCCGGAACAGCCCCCGCGAGATCAGTGCCCCGAAGGCGGTCGAGCAGTGACTCCGGCCCGACGATCGTGACACGCGAGCCCTCGGCTTCCGACCGGGCGGACGGCGTGATGGATCCGGTCGTGACGACGACAGCAGTATCGGAGTCACGGCTATCCTCGACCGTCGTTGCACACTGTTGGATAGTCCTCCGGTCGACCGGATCGGCCTCGGAATCGACGGTCCACAACAGCAGGCGCTCGTCGGTATCCACGGCCATCGCGACGACATCGTACACCGCCTGACCCGCCCCATCGAGAGCCGAGGTCTTCCACCCCTCCGCTTCCCAAAGCCGCGCAACGAGATCCCGGAGCTCGGCCGCATCGACCGCGTCGATCCGGTCGCGAAGGTCCGCCATCGTGATTGTTTCTGTCGTATGCGCTTCGGAACGGTCGGCGATCCCACCCTCGTCGGAAGGCTCCGAGGGAGGCGAGAAACGACTGGCGGAAGCGTCCGCCCCGGTCTGTTTTTGAGCCTGAATTCGGTCGAGGACCGATTCGGGTTCCGGTCGATCAGCCTCGAACTCCGGCCAGTCACCCTCCGACCCGGAAGCGGATTCGTGTGACTGCGCTCCTGTCGATCCCGAATCGTGAAAGGACAACCCCTCGATACCGTCAGTGTCGGCGGACTCGATGGAGTCGCCGACATCCGAATCGGTGTCAGCGTCCTCAGCGTCGACATCCGGATCGAATTCGAGAGCGGAGTCAGGAACAGTCTCGGTCGGGCGCTCACCATCGAGTCGTGACTTTGCGGCCGCGATTCCGTCGTCGACCGTCTCCCGCCGGTCCGGGCGAACCTCACTCGCCAGCCGCCGGGCGTGCTCGAACTGCTCGGCCGCGCGCTCGTAGACCTGTGTGGCTCGTGTGTCTCTGCCCTGAACAGCCAGTTTGTCGCCGGATCGGAGCCACTGTCGACCCGCCTCGTAGTGATCGCTGATCGCGTCGTCGGCGATTTCGCTGGTCTGCTCGCGGATCAGTTCCCGGTCGGCGACGAACTCGCCGTCGGACTCCCCCCAGTCGATTCCGAGCAGATCGTGATACAGATCCAGCGCCCGCCTCCACTCGCCCGCTGCATCCTCGGGGTCGGCGAGCGCGACCGCACGGCGTCGTGAACTGTCGGCATCGACCAGCGGACCGACCCGGAGCAGTTCGCGCTCGGCGGCCGCACCGCGAAGTCGGCTCCGGAGTGAGGCCGTCGTCGGGACTGTCCCCTCGATAGCGAGCGCCTGCTGGTAAGTCTCGATAGCCCGGTCGTACGCACCTACGGCGGCCTCGTACTCGCTGTTTCGCCAGTGTGACTGTGCGCGTGCGTGCGCTCGAGCGCCGTCTTCGCCGGCGAGTTCGCGCTCGACATCGGTGAGCCAAGCGCGGAGTTCGTCGGCGCGATCGGAGAGCTGTTCACGGGCCGCCGGCCCGACCTCGGTGATCCGGTGGACCGCGGTATCGATAGTCGCCCGAGCACCATCGACACAGTTACGGGCATTTTCGTGGTTGCCGGCCGCCAGCTCCTGCTCGGCACTGCCCAGCGCCTCCTCCAGGTCGTCGAGCAACCGGGCAGCGTTCGCCCACACCTGGGCGGCCTCCCGGAGGTACTGCTCGACGGCCGTCGGATCTCCCGAACACGGAAACGACCACTTCTCGTCGGTGAGGGTCTCGATGGTGAGCGTACTCGTTCGCAGGCCGCTGTCGGTACTCACCTCGACGAGATCCGGAAGTCGAAGCGTCACCGAGTCGTCTCCGCCCTGCTTGCCGACGACGAAGACGATCCGGAGATCGGTCACGAGTGCAAACGCCTGAAACTCGCTGTCGGGTTCGAGTGAGCGCTGGCTGTCGTTCTCGACTGTCACGCCCGATCTCTTGTTCCGAAGCACGTATTTCGGCTGTTCGCCCTCGTCGAGATACTGGTCGAGCGACTGTCCGTCGAGGTAGGTCCCGCCGAACAGCCCGTCGGCTTCCGTCGTCCGGAGAATCTCGTGGTCCCGCCCGTCTGTGAGGTCGATTATCGTTCCCATACCCTATCGGAATACCTCTCTCTTCTACGCGGGGCACAGTAAATACTTCGGCAACATGGAGAGTCGATACCCTCTTTGGATCGGCGCTAAAACGTTCGCGTATGACTGACACCGTCACCCCACAGCGCGAGTACGGTAGCAAGGGCGGCATGGGCGTTATCGGCTGGACGATTGCAATCCTGATCGGCCTGCTTTTTCTCCCGGTATTGCCCTTCATCCTGCTCGTCGTCGCCGTCATGCGACTGTTCGGGGCCGGCGAGCGCCCCGAGTAGCCGGCCCGAGGGTTTTTCTACCGAGACCGGACCACGTCCCCTGAATGCAGGACAACAGGGGGGAGCGACGTGGGTGAGCGTGCGCTCGTGATCTGTTACGACCGAGCGGAGAGGTACGACTGCTATCGGTCGCAGTGGGCCGAACTCGACTGTCTCATCGATATCGCGGTGTCCGGACAGTGTCCAGTAAAAGAGGCGAATACACCGTCTGCAGGTGGAGAGTGGAAGCGGTCCGGCCGTGCTCGGTGGGCCGAACTGGTAGACGACCTCGATTATCTGAGCCTGGATATCTGTGTTCGATGCGACCCTGATGCGGTGAGCGTCTATCTGCCGGTCTGGCTCGGGATTCCGGCGGGTCAGATCGACAGGACAGAGTCCACCTGTGGTGTGTTACTTCGTGTCGAATCAGGTGCGGAGTTCGCTCGACGCAGAGAGCGAATCCGTCGGCACAAGGAGAACCTCGGAAGCGCAATCGAAGGCGGTCTGATCGGGCAGAAAGCGGCCCGGCAGTCGCTGTTAGCTGTGATCGGGTCCCACGAACGGTATCTCTCGACGTCGGCGGTCGAGTGCTATTTCGGCGTCTCGGAGTAGTCGACAGAATCGCCAGCCACATGTAGATCCACGTCGGATTTCCGGGCGTGACTGAGCAGGGATTACAGGCTCACAGTGTGCCGACAGTCAGCGAAGCGCTCGATCTGCTCGAAGGCGGAATCGAGAGAGAGCGGCTGATCACCATCTTCGGCCGATGCCGCGTCGAGTACGACGGACGGGCGGCGAGTTCGCTCGATGCGGGCAACAGACTCGTCGTCCTCAAGCCCGACGGGACCGTGCTCGTCCACACCGACAGCGGCCAGCAGCCGGTGAACTGGCAGCCGCCGGGCTGTACGCACGACGGGCGGACCGAGGACGGCGAACTGCTGGTCGAAAGCCGCCGTACGAACCCGGACGAGCGGCTGCTGGTGACCTTCGAGCGGGTCGATCAGATGGTCATCTACGATGGAACCGGCGACAGCGACGTGACCGTGCTGGGCACCGAGGCCGACCTGCGCGACCGGATTCTCGACCGACCCGAACTGATCGAGGAGGGATTCGAGCCACGAGTGACCGAACGCGACACTTCCGCGGGCGCGGTCGATATCTACGGAACCGACAGCGAGGACAACGCGGTAGCTGTGGAGTTGAAGCGTCGTCGGGTCGGCCCCGACGCCGTGAGTCAACTGAACCGCTACGTCGAGGCGCTGGAAGCCGACCTGCACGCCGAACGGACCGTTCGGGGAATTCTCGTCGCGCCCTCTGTCACCGACAGGGCGCACAGTTTGCTCGAACGCCGCGGACTGGACTTTGTCTCGGTGGAGCCGACTCCCGAGTAGTCACTGCGAGTCGAACTCGTCGTTTTTGAGGCCTCTGCGGACCGGCGCGTGTTCTTCGTCCGTGGGTGGTGGTGCCGTCACGAGCAGGGCTTCGGGGCGACTGTCCTCGTCAGCTTTGATCCCGCGGGCGGTCTCCGCCGGAACGACGACGATATCATCGGACGAGACGCGGTGGTCCGTCTCTCTCTCACTGACGACGCCGGTCCCCGATCTGATGTGGATCATCACGTCGCTGGCCGGCGCGTGGACAGGAATGAACTGTCCGGGCTCGAAGTAGCCACAGACGACTTTCATCCGGTCGCTCTGGAAGACGCCGCTGGTTGCGAACTGGTCGTCGTCGCGCAACTCCCGG
>JBLGCM010000047.1:0-7508 GCA_047617345.1 Natronomonas sp.
GTGCCCGCCTGCCCGTGACGCTCATCCACGAGATGCAGAAACGCGACGCCGAACTCGGTCTCGCGACGGAGTGTGTCGGCTTCGGGCAGGGCGCAGCCATCGAGTTCCACCTGCGGTAAGCCCCACTCACCGCGACGACCGGAGGGAGTCGCGGTCTCTGTCACCACCGGGAGAGCACACTCTCCCGAGCCGTTGCTCGCGAAGACTGCGATTCTGCCGGAAACGGGTTGCGGGCCGGCGGCCCGCACCCTCGATGCGTGACCGTGAAACCGCCACGCGGTCGCCTCCGGCGACCCGACCGGGAAAAATGGTTTCGCGCGGTTTTTTGCGCTGGACACGGACTAGATGGTATGGCCACTGGGCTCATCGAGTTGTTCAATCAGATGCCGTATGCGAAGTTGCTCGGCATCGAAGTCACTGATATCGACGGGGGGTACGCCGAGGGCGTCCTGCCGTTCACGGACGACCTGCGCTCGAATCCTCACGGGTCGGTCGCCCACGGCGGCGCGACCTACGCGCTGGCGGACACCGTCGGCGGTGCGGCGGTCATCTCGCTGGCCGAGGACGTCTCGCCAACTATCGATATGCGGATCGACTATCTCGCGCCAGTCAAAGACGACATCTACGCGACGGCGGAGGTGATTCGCCACGGATCGAGTGTGGCGATGGCCCGCATCGAAATCGAAGACGAAGATGGCACGCGCGTCGCGACGGCGCAGGGAACGTACAAGACCGGCGGACAGGGAAAGAATACCGACTGGAACGGCGGTGAGGACCACGAACATCGCCACTCCGTCGAGTAGGGAACACTCGGGGTTGTCACGGTGAGAGCGAATCACTCGTCCTGGACAGAGCCGACGCCCAGCGGCTGGTCGGCGGAGTCGGGAACGAGATGGCTCGGGACGACACGGGTGAGGACGACCATCCCCGAGAGTTCGACGAGCGTCTGAGTGACGACGACTGCCGGTGCGAGCGCGAACGCCGGCGGCAGCGCCAGCGCCAGCGGCAGGACCACCAGCGAGTTCCGCGTCACCGAGGTAAAGACGAGCGCGCGGCTCTCGCCGACGTCCATCCCGAGGAGACCGGCGGCGATCCGAGCCAACAGCGGCATGACGAACAGGAAGGCGACGTACACCGGCACGACGACTGCGATCTGATCGAGCGAATCCCGGACACGGGGCAACTGCGAGGCGATCACCGCAAACAGCGTCAGACCCATCATCGGGACCGGTAGCCAACCCATCGCCGTCTGCCAGCGGTCGACTCGGGACGAGCGCTCTGCGGCGTACTCGGTCACCCACGCGAGACCGAGCGGAGCAGCGATGATCGCGACGAAAGCCTCGATAAAGGGCCCGGGCTCGATGAACGTCGCCACCCGCCGACCCATAAAGAGCCAGAGATACGCCGGCAGAAGAAGCAGTTGGACGAGCATGAGCGCGGGAGTCGCGGCGGTGAGTTGATCGGCATCGCCGCCAGCGAGTTCGGTAAACGTGATGACGTAGTCGATACACGGCGTCAGGAGGACGAGAAAGACGCCGACGAGCAACACGGGTTCCTGCGGGAGAGCGCGAGTGAGCGCGAAGACGATGACCGGCACGGCGAGGAAGTTCATCCCCAGCGCAGCGGTCATAAAGCGCAGATTTCGAGCCGCCCTCCGGATCCGCACGAACGGAATTTCCAGAAAGGTGACGTACAGCAACACCGCGAGAATGGGGTTGATCGAGCGCTCCAGCATCGAACTGGTCGCCGGCGCAACGAGGGCAGTCGTAACTGCGGCCGCGACTGCAACAGCGTAGACGAGCACCTGGTTGTGCTGGAGCCACTGTTTGCCCGTCACCCGCGCTCACCCGACTCGAAACGTGATCGGCACCGTGACACGGCTGGAGTTCACGGATAGCGGTGCTTAAAATCCGGGTTTCGGTGGAGAAACGAGGGAGCCGTGGCGACAGGGGGGACGAACGGCCGACTCACTCCCGCTTGTCCAAGTAGTGCAAGACTCCGCGGGTGTTCATCCGCTCTTCGCCGCGAGCGTGCTGTGCCGTCCACGGCCCATCGGTGTCGGCCTGATCGGCGAAATAGGCGATCACCGCCTCGTCGTCGCCGAGTTCCTCGCGTTTTGCTTCGACGCGGTCGACCCACTCTTGGATGACTGTCCTGTATTCGCCGAGCAGTCCGTCGGTCTCCTTGTCGCCGAAGTGGCCGTAGTACAGCGCCGCCGGGTCGATGTCTTCGAGCGTCTCCACGTCGGCGAGACAGCCCTCAAGATCGAACCCCGGCGGCGGGGAGGTCTGGCGGACGCCCGGACGGTTTGGGACGTTGATCCCAGCAGCGTCGGCGGTGAAGACACCGTCGTTTTTGGGGTCGTAGAAGACAGCCTGATGGAAGGCGTGGCCGGGTGCGTGGTGGACATCCAGCGCGTGATCACCGAGGTCGACCGAGTCGCCGCCCGCGAGTTCGACAATTCGCTGCTCGGGGACCGGTTTCGGTTCGGCGTAGTATTCCAGTCGATCACCGACCACGTCTTTCGTGCCCTCCCAGATCGGATCTGGCTCGACGAGAAACTGACTGCCGCTCTCGTAGACGCACACGTCGGCGTTCGGGCAGGCCTCGGCGAGGTAGCCGACGCCGCCGGCGTGGTCGAGGTGGACGTGTGTCGGTGCGAGTACCTCGACATCCCCCGGTGCGATGTCGAGCTCGGCCAGCGCCTCGAGAATCCACTCGTAGTTGCGACCGGTGCCCGAGTCGATGATCGCTGGTCGTTCGGCGTCGAGAATGTAGACAGCCCCGTACTTGGGACTGCCGTACAGTTCGACATCGAGACAGTACAGGTTCTCCGATCCCGCGCTCGTCACCTCGTACAGGTCCATAGCGTAGCTCTGCTCGCCTAGAGAAAGTATCTTACCCAATCACTGCTCGTCGTACAGCCGCTCGATCCGGTCGAGCGTGTCGGCGTCGCGAGCGTCGAGGGTCTCTCGCCGGCGGAGAAACCGGGGGAATCGTAGCGCGTAGCCCGAGTCGTACTCCTCGGAGTGTTGGATCTCCTCGTACTCGACTTCGAGAACGACTTCGCGGCGGAGTTCGACGGCCCGGCCGTCCTGTGAGACGATCAGTTCTTCGAGGCGATCGGTCAGGTCGGCCAGTTGCTCGTCCGTGTAGCCCGTCGAGAGCCGACCAACCTCCCGGAATTCATCGGCCGAGTCGTCGTAACAGGCGAGAGAGAGCCGGCCGAGCCAGTCGCTTCGCCGGCCCTCGCTGTAGATGGCTCGCGAGACGACCAGATCCAGCGGCTCCATCGTCGGTTTGACCTTCAGCATTCGCCCGACACGGGTCCCGGGTTGATAGACCGCTGTCGGATTCTTGACTATCAATCCCTCGTGACCCGAATCCAGAGCGTCCCGGTAGAGGTCCGTGACGGCTTCCGGCGGCTCGATAGCCTCCGCTCTCTCGTCGGGTTGGATATCCGCTCGGACACCGCGGGAGCGTTCCAGTCCGGCCCGCAGTTCGTTGGGGACCACCACAACATCCTCGAAACCGTCTTCGAGCCGATCCACTCGCGTTTCGAGGGGCGTTTCGATCAGCGTCTCGCCGTCGTAGAGACAATCAAAGAGGTGAGCCACGACCGGAACCTCCCGAGCCATCGCCTCGACGTCCGCCTCGCGTTTGATCCGCTGAGAGAACCGTTGGAAGGGTACCGGGCGACGCTCGTCGGTCTCGGCCGTCTCCGGCGTGTAGCCGACGAGCTCGCCGTCCAAGATGGCCGACTCGGCCGTGACCCCCTCGCGAACCGCCGCGACGACATCCGGGAACTGCTCGGTGATGTCTTCGAGTCGTCGGCTGAACAGTCGAATCTCCTCGCCGCCTTTGTGGATCTGGACGCGAGCACCGTCGTATTTGACCTCACAGACCGCTTCGCCGTCGGCGGCCGCATCAACGAGCGCTTCGCCGAGGGACTCACCCTTTTCGGCGAGCATCACCTGGACCGGCCTGAACAGTTCGACATCGAGGTCGGCGAGCCCCGACCGGCCCTCGCCGCGGGCGGTCCGGGCGACGACGCGGTAGTCATTAGTGACCTGATAGGCGCGCTCGACCGCCTCGATGGCCCCGTCACTGCCGTCGAGAAACGCCGCGGCAATCGCATCCCGAATCGTCCCCTCGCCGATGCCGACCCGCATGTGCCCCAGCGCCGTCCGGACGAGATAGCGCGCTTCCTCGGGGTCGGCGTCGGCGAGCAGGCCGGCGATTTCGTCGATCCGGCGCTGCTGGCTCCCATCGCCTTCGAAGGTAGCAATCTCCCGGAGCGTGTCGTGGACGCGTTCGACAGTCAGCGAGTCCGAGAACAGCGTCTGCTGTGTCTGGTTGGCAACGGCCCAGGCGGCGACGTCGCCGAGGTCGCCTCTTTCGCGCCACTGATCGCGCAGGACCGATTCGGCGATTCCAGTCGATTTGGCGATCGCTTCGAGCGTGAGCGAGGAGGAGACGCCGAGTTCTTCGCGCTGGTGGGCCGCGAAGAGTCGCCCCCGGACGAGTTTGACGACGACCGGGAGGAGGTCGCCGGCTTCTGCGAACGCCTCGGCGAGGATATCGCGTTTCTCGTGGTTCGAGTCGGTGCCGGCGAGTCGGTCGTAGACCCCGACGAGTTCCGCGTACTCCATCTGCTGGACGTAGGGGGAGACCGGGCAAAAAGGGCCCGACAGTCGCCGGGTAACCGGAGAGGGGTCACTGGACCGACCGGACGGTGAACTGTTGGGTCGTCTCGACGGTCCCCCGGCCGCCCTCGAAGGCAGTGAGACAGCCGTTCCAGCCGCCGCGAGTCACATGACCGCAGTACGGGAGCGAGCCGAGAAAGCCGCGTGCTGGGACTGAAAGCGCAATCACTACGTGTGCGCCCGGCACACCTCGACACATGGAGTTCGGAATTGTCGGGCTCGGGCGGATGGGACAGATCGTCGTTGACCGGTGTCTCGAGGCCGGCCACGACGTAGTGGCGTACGACATCGACACGGAGGCGGTCGGCGAGGTCGCGACAGCGGGCGCACGACCGGCGGAGAGCCTTGCCGCCCTCGCAAGCGAACTGGGCGAACAGAAACGCATCTGGCTGATGGTTCCGGCGGGGGATCCAGTGGATATGGCGCTTGATGACCTCGAAGAGTTCCTGGACGGCGAGGATATCGTTATCGACGGCGGGAACTCCTACTTCGAGGATTCGCTACGCCGGGCGGAGTCGACCGACGCCGCCTACCTCGACTGCGGGACCAGCGGCGGCCCCGCGGGGGCGAAACTAGGTTTCTCGCTGATGGTCGGCGGCCCGGAGTGGGCCTACGAGGAGATGGCGCCGGTTTTCGACGCCGTCGCGACCGGCCCCGACGGCCACAACCGGATGGGACCGAGTGGTTCGGGACATTACGTGAAGATGGTTCACAACGGCGTCGAGTACGCGCTGATGCAGGCCTACGGCGAGGGCTTCGAGTTGCTGCACAACGGCCGGTACGACCTGGATCTCGAAGGGGTCGCACGGACGTGGAACAACGGCGCGGTGATTCGATCCTGGCTGCTCGAACTCTGCGAGGAAGCGTTCCGAGAGGAGGGCAGCGATTTGGGCGACGTGGCCGACCACGTTGCCGGCGGATCGACCGGGACGTGGACGGTCCAGGAGAGTCTCGAACAGGAGGTCCCGCTGCCGCTGATCTATCAGGCCCTCGCGGAGCGGTTCGCCAGTCGCTCGACCGGCGACGGCGAGGGACGCCTCTCGCGACGGCTCGCAAACCGACTGCGATACGGCTTCGGCCGCCACGAGATCGAGCGGATGTAGTCCAACGGGGGGTTTTTCCATCGGCGGCCGCGACGGGTAAGCCATGATCCGCGGTTACGGAGACAAGGAGCCGGAGATTGCAGAGTCAGCCTACGTCGACCCGCAGGCGACGGTTATCGGAGACGTGACCATCCGCGAGGACGCGACGATCCTGCCCGGCGCAGTCCTGCGCGGCGACGGCGGAGAGATCATCCTCGAAGCGAAAGCCAACGTACAGGACAACGTGACGATCCACGCCGACGAGCCGACGAACCGGGTCATTCTGGAAGAGAACGCAGCGGTCGGCCACAACGCAATCGTTCACAACGCCACCGTCGGCGAACACTCACTGGTCGGAATGCACGCGACAGTACTCGACGACGCCGTACTGGAGCCGTACAGCGCTGTCGCCGCCAAGACGCTGGTTCTAGAAGACCAACAGATCCCGTCCTACACGATGGCCGGCGGTCGCCCCGCCGAGACGATCAAAGAAGAGATTCCCGAGGACAGCGCGCTCTTTCAGGCCGCCGAGTTCTACGTCGAGCGAGCGAGCGGACTGGAGGCCGGGCGGATAATCGAAGAGTAGGGAGAGAGTCAGTCCTCCGCGGTCGGTTCGGCGATGCCTTCGACGGTGTTGAGGTCGAGACCGCCGCCGATGGTCCGGTTCGGGTAGGGGATGTTGATGTCCGCCTCGTCGAACCGCTCTTTGACTGCCGTGACGTACTCACCACGGATCTTGACGAAGTCGGCGCGACTGGGATCGGAGATCCAGATCCGCGATTGGAGGCCGACCGAGGAGTCGCCGAGTTCGACCAGTCGGACCGACGGTGCGGGGTCGCCCAAAATCCCCTTGTGTTTCTCGGCTTCCTCGACGATGATTTCGGTCGCCTTCTCGATGTCGTCGTCGTAGCCGATGCCGAAGACGAACTTCAGCCGAAGGGACTCCTTGGCGACGGGGTTTTTGATCACGTCACTCATCAACACGCCGTTCGGGACCGTCAGCAGTTCGTTATCGAAGGTGCGAACCCGCGTCACGCGGAGGCTGATATCCTCGACGATGCCGGAGTTGTCACTCCACTCGATCCAGTCGCCGATGCGGAACGGTTTGTCCGTGTAGATGAAAATGCCCGCGACGAAGTTTTTGATCACATCCTGGAGTGCAAAACCGATAGCGAGCGTCGCCGCCGCGGCGATCGTCGCGATCGCCTGCAGGAAGTTACCGAAGCCGGCCGTGCCGAAAGCGATCGACAGGGCGACCACGAAAAGCAGGAAGTTCTTGATTTTCTGGAGCGGTTTGCGGGCGTGTTCGTCGAGTCCGCGGGCACGGAGTGCCCGGGTCACCACCGGCGCGATGGTGAGTCGGCCCAGCACGTAGATGGCCACGAAGACGGCGACGAAGATCAGAAGCTGGGCGAGAGTCTGTGCGTAGGGAATGCCGGCCTGCCCGAGTTGGTCGGCAACCGGACCGACAGAGGCGACGACGGGCGTCACCGTTCTAGCACCGCGGTGTGCCCGCGCGTCTGCACCACTGTCGCGTTCGTCTGTTCGGCGAGTTCGGTCGCCAGCTCCTCCGCATCACCGTCGGCCCGAGCCGCCCGGTGGAATTTGATCTTGACGAACTCCTGATCGCTCAGTTGGTCGTTTAGTTCCTCGGTCACCGCACTGATACCGCGCTTGCCGACCCAGAGTGTGACATCGAGGTTGTGGATCCGCTGTTTCC
>JBLGCM010000048.1:0-7485 GCA_047617345.1 Natronomonas sp.
TTGGCGAGGATCCGCGCGACAGCAAAGACACAGAGACGCCGCCCGGAAAGGTCTGGTTCCGCGATCTCGATGAGGCGGTCATCGAAGCTGATCGGTGTATCCAGTGTGGCAGCTGTGCGGCGGCCTGTCCGTCCGACTCCATCGGGATCGACGAGATCGACGGCAAGCCCACGCTGGTCAAGATGTGTACCGGCTGTTCGCGCTGTTGGGACTTCTGCCCGCGCAGCGGCCTCCGCTACGAGCGAGTCATCGAGGAGACCGAAGCGAGTCGAGAGAGTTCGACGAGTGCCTACGCTGTCCGGGCGACCGACGAGACGGCCGGCGATGCCGGACAGGACGGCGGTGCGGTGACGGCGCTGCTCGCCGGTCTGCTCGACGCCGGCGAAATCGACGGCGCGGTCGTCGCCCGCGAGCGCGAGGGCGAACCGCTTCGCGGCGAGGCGATGCTGGCGACCAGCCGCGAAGCGCTCCTGGAAAACGCCGGCTCGATATTCAACCAGACGATGCAACTCGGCGAGATCGACCGAGTCGTTAGCGAGTCCGATCTCGCCGACCCGGATCTCGCCCTCGTGGGCACGCCGTGCGTGATTCAGGGTGCGAAGGCGTTGCAGTCCTTTGGCCGGCCGGGCGAGCGCGCCGAGATTGCGCTGACGGTCGCGCTGTTTTGCACCCGCAGTTTCGAGTACGACCGGCTGACCTCGCTACTGGTCGAACACGGCGTCGATCCGGCCGAGGTGGATCACCTCGACGTGACCGACGGAAAGCTGTTCGCCCACGGCGCGGAGGAGATCCTGTTAGAGACCGACGTCGAGGCCTTCGACGCCGCGGGACTGTCCGGCTGTGACGAGTGTGCGGATTTCACCGGGCGCGCGGCCGACATCTCCGCAGGAAACGTCGCCGGCCCCGAGGACGCGACGACGTTCGTGGTGCGGGGCGAGCGCGGAGCCGACGCCCTCGACGCTGCCAGTGCAGAACTCGACGCGGAGGATCTTGGCGACGACACCGCTTTGCGGAAACTGGCCGGCTGGAACAAGCGCAAAGCCGAGGACTCACTGCCCCGAGAACTCGACAGCGAGGGCGATCTGAACATCGGCTACGAACAGCACCGCGAGAACTACGACGGGACGGACCGGGGACCGGAGCCGCACAACCCCGCTCGCGCCTACCAGTACGAGCGGTGGTGCTGACCGGATTGTCTGACAACTGACTGACGGTATTTTTTGTGCGGGGGCCATGTAGCCGAGGATCCAGAGACGGATGGCTGACCCCCCTGAAACGACAGGCCGATACGAGACCGGCGAACAGCCGCCGCTCCGTCTGGTCTCCGAGCACGAACTCGACCGTCTCCGTGCCAGGGAGGCGTATCTCACCGAGACGGTCGAAGATCTGGAAGACGAAACCCAACTGCTCAGAGTGGAAATCGCCGCGCTCGAACGGAAACTCGAGCAGAAAGACAGCCAGCGCCAGCAGGTCATCGACAGCTACGAGCGGATTCTCGCGGAGAGAGACCGCAAACGGGGAGACAACGGCACCGAAGCGGAGACGGACCGGCCCGGTTTCGGTTCCGGATTACTCGGTCGGCTTGTGTCTGAGTTGGATCGCTGGTTCCGGAAACAGCCCTGACGTCACGCCGACACCTCTAATTACCGGTCGGCCGTAGCCGGGGGTATGACCGACTCAGAGCAGGCCGAGGCCGGCACTGCAGCGGGCCAAGGCCCCGTCGAAATCGACGAGGAGATGGCTCGACACCTCGAGAACAAGCGCGAAGAGCTGTTCGAGAAATTCGAGATGCCCTACGAGTTCCCGCCGGAAGTGATCGAGGAGGCCCAAGCCCGGACCGAGGACGTACAGGCGGAGATCGAAGAGGAGATCGGCAACCGCGAGGATCTCCGCGATCTGACGACGTGGACGACCGACCCAATCGACGCACAGGACTTCGACGACGCCATCTCCGTCGAGGAACACGACGACGAGTTCGTGCTCTGGGTCCACATCGCCGACGTGACTCACTACGTCACCCCCGACACGGAGATGTGGGACGCGGCCCGCAGCCGGGCGAACACGGTCTACCTCCCCGCCCATACCGTTCACATGCTCCCGCCGGTGCTGGCCGAGACGGTCTGCTCGCTGGTCCCCCACGAGGACCGACTGGCTCACACCGTCGAGATGCATCTCGACAAGGAGACGCTGGGCTACGAGACCATCGAGATCTACAAGTCGGTCATTCGCAGCAACGCGCGGCTGACGTACTCCCAGTGTGAGGATATCCTCGACGACCCCGACGCTGCCGACGAATTCCTCGACGACACGGACGTTGATCTGGCCGAGAAGACCGAACTGGTCTGGAATCTCGCCGACCGGATGCACGAACAGCGCAAAGAAGACGGCTCGCTCGTCCTCAACCCCCGCCGGGACCGCGCGCACACGATCATCGAGGAGTGCATGCTCAAGGCGAACAAGGCGGTCACCCACGAACTGATGTGGGACCGCGGCGTCGAGGCGATGTATCGGGTTCATCCACAGCCGAGCCCCGACGAGTGGAACGACGCCCTTCGGGAAATCCAGGAACTCGACGGCGTGAGCGTGCCGGGCGAGGCGTGGGACGACCCTCGGAAAGCCGTCAACGCCACCCTCGAAGAGGCCCCACAGCGCCAACTCGACAAGATCCAGTGGGCCGTGATGAAGGTGATGCCGCGAGCGAAGTACATGAACGACCCCTTCGGCGGCCACCACGCGCTGAACTTCGAGATCTACGGCCACTTCACCTCGCCGATCCGACGGCTCTCCGACCTCATCAACCACTGGATCGTCCACACCAACGACGTTCCCGAGGATCTCGTGAAACTGTGCGATCACGCCTCAGACCGGCAGAAAGACGCCGAGCAGTGCGAGCGCGAATACAAGAATTTCCTCGAAGAGGTCGGTCTCGACCCCAACGCCGTCAACAATCGCGGACTCGAAGTCACCGAGGAGTGAGCCGGATCGGTTACCAGTTCTGATTACGTCGGGGTGTGAGTTTTGAATATCTTGTCGAGGATAGCTCGGAGACGGGTGCGGTCGTCAGGGGCGGACGCCGGTCCGAGTTGGGACTGGCCAGAGGGACGTGGACATGGAATTACAGTACACGGCGTACACGCTGGCGCTGCTCGCGGCACTGGTGCTCGCGTGGGGATTGCGATCACGCGGAATCAGCGGGAGAGCGGCGTCGAACTCCGGAGCGTCGGCTTACAGCTTGTCGTCCTGCTGCGGATCACGTGCAACCGACGGCTGGTCTCATCGGCCACCCGGGAGTGGATTCTGCGCTGATACCGGCTGTTTTTCCCCTGTACCGGGCTGATCGTCGTAGCCACGATGGGGTTTACGTTGCACCACGTTGGTCGCGGCGAGTCACTCACGCGCCAACGGCTCGGGCTGGTGCTCTCCTATCCCGCTGTACTGGCCGTGTGAAGCGTCGCGACCCCACTTCACGAGCTCGTCTTCGCCGACTCGACGACGAACACCGGCGGCTCGATTCGGCCAGCGGGCTCGAAAGCGGAGACAGAGGGCATGGGCTGTTAGTGATTGTTTCCAGCGGCCCCTGGCAATTTCGTGGTGTCGAGCGGCGGGTCCGACGAACGCCGACTGCCCGGCGGTAACGAGTCACAGCAACCGCCACGACGCGATCAGTCGACGAATTGAGCACACTCGAAAGAAGCGAGGGTCTCGCCCCCGAATTCTGTTCGGCCCGGCTCGGTTGTCCGATAGCCGTAGTGGATCGCGACGCTGTCGATGTTCCGATTCGCACAGAGATACCGGGCGTACTCGGCGTGATGTGTGCTTTCCTCCTCGTGACGTATCTTCTTGAAGTACTTCCGCCAGCGGAAACTCGCCATGCGGTCGGCCTGCTCGGGTGAGTCGCGAGCCAGCGCTTCGTCGTGGAAGGCGTCGACTGAGCGCCCGTCCGGCCGCGTGGCGGGCGTGGCGACCCACCACGTCCGATCCGGCGGGTCCGGCGCGAACATCCGCCATTCCTGCCCGAGATCGGCAGTCTCGGCCGCTCGGTCGGCCGACGCCGGCGTGTCGACGACGCCGGCGGAGCCCGCCGCCGACAGTAAACTGACCACGAGAAGAAGCGCCGGCAGCGCGGTCAGGGCGAGCCAGCGGGTGGTATCCCGGACCAGAGGGGGCGTCGACCGAACGCGGGCTCCGCCGCGGCGAAGCGGCGCGGTGAGCGCCACCCAGCGGACGGCCAGCCCGGAGGCGAGCCCAGCGGCCCGCTCGGACACGACCGAGAGCGGGCCGAACCAATGCCGGAACCGTCCGCCGGCCCGACTGGCCCACTCCCAGACCTCTGACGGATACAGCACCACTAGCCCGGTCAGCGAAACCAGCGGGAAGGGGCCGACCGACAGCGTGAGTGCCATCCCGGCGTGAAACAGCGCGAACGCCGAGACGAGCGCGGTCCGGACGCTACCGGTCGAGAGGACGAGCAACGGCGAGACGAGCAAGAGCCCAAACCACGCGTACGTCGCCGCGGTCAGCAGCCCGGAACCGACGAGAGCCTCACCGAACCAATCGGCGAGCAGGTAGGTGTACTGTTCGGTGCGGAAGATATCCGCGACGGCCGTTCCGGCCCGCCAGGCCTCGCTGTCGAGTTTGTGCGTCGCGTTGACGGCGTAAACGATGGCGACCTGGGCGACGAGCCCAGCGGTCGCGACCGAACAGACCGGGTCGGTAGCGCCCCCGCGAAGGGAGTGTCGGTCCAGCGGGAGAAAGAGCGCCCAGACGAGCAAAATACCCAGGAGGGCATCGCCCCCGTTGAGGACGAAGGGGTTGCGCATCTGCAGCAGGATCACCACCAGCAGCGACCCGAACGCGGCCGGTCGCGGGCGAACGCCGGCGATCAGCGCCAGCGCACAGAGCCCGCCGACCGGAAAGAGGGCGACGAAGAAGGGATCGGGAAGCGAGAGGACGGCGTCGTAGACGCCGCCGTACTCGGCCAGCACCGACGAACGCGGAACGACCCCCGCGTCGGTGTACAGCGCTCGGAGATGTCGAGCGCGGGTCAGCAGATCGACCAGCAGAACAACGCCGAGGGCGATCCGAAAGGCCGCCAGCGCCCGGCCGTCGATTCCGACTCTGCTGGCCAGCCAGTCGGGAATCTCGGACGAGGGCATCGATAGCGGTGGTAACGGTAGGGTCGGCGTAAGTCTTCCGTCAGCCTTCCGGGAGCGCCTCCGCGCGGCGCTCGAAGTCGACCGCGCCGGCCTGTACCGACCACAGCGCAGCGGCCGTCCCGATCGAGCAAGTCGTCGTGATCGCCGCGTTGGACGATTTCGCCGCCTTCTCGCACCAGAATCTCGTCGGCGCTTGTGATCGTCGACAGTCGGCGGGCGATGGCGAGGGTCGTCCGGTCGGCGGCGAGTTCCTCGATGGACTCCCGAATCGCCAGTTCGGTCTCGGTGTCGACGGCGCTGGTCGCCTCGTCGAGGAGCAGGATCGGCGGGTCCGCGAGGACGACCCGCGCGATGGCGATGCGCTGGCGCTGGCCGCCGGAGAGTTTCACGCCCCGCTCGCCGACGAATAGCGAATCGATAGCGATACCGAGCAACAGCGGCGGGAGCAACGAGGCCGCTCGGGCGAGGAAGTTCGCCACCATCCCGATTGAAAACCAGCCCGGTCGCTCGCGGCCGTAGGTGCTGAACAGGCGGGCCAGCGGTCGATCGACGCGCTCGCGGTAGGCGTCGAACGGCGTCTCCTCGTCGGCGGAACTCACTGCCCCGGACTACTGGTTCCGGTCCCTTACAGCCCACGATTCGCCGAGTACGGCCCAGACGCCGACCTCGGAGGCCTGTTCGATCCCTGCCCAGTTGTACTACTCCTCGTATCCCGACTGGTCCAGCAGGTTCTGGAACTGTTCGGAGTCCAGTTCGCTGTCGTAGGCCATCCCGGCGAGCATCCCGCCGGGGTAGGTCTCCCCGTTCATCGCGTGGTCGACTCGGTGACAGTGGGCCGCGTACACGCCGGGATCCGCGTCCGCGGTGAACTCGATCACCTTGCGCTCTGCGGGCGCGATGTTGACGATGTCCTCGGTGTGCTGGGCGCTTTCGGGGATCGTGCCGCTGTCTTTCTCGACGACGGTGAAGGTGTGATTGTGCGTGTGCATGGTGTGTGACCGGTAGCCGGCGTTGACGAAGTGCATCCGCACGTCGTCGCCCTCCTCGACGACCATCGGATACCCCTCTCCGGGATGGAAGGTGTACGGCGCACACCGCCCGTTTACGGTGTAGGCGTCGGGGCGACGGTTGCGGTGGCTGTAGGAGACGTCGCCGCCGGCCTGTGACGCCGACAGCCGAGTGTCCCACTCCTTGAGCGTCATGAAAAACTCCCTGTCCGGCGGCTCGTAGTCGACGGGGTCGACCCTGAGAATGCCGTACATCCCCATCGCGAGGTGGGTCTGTGTCTGGAGATGGCAGTGGTACAGATGTGTCCCCGGCTGGTTCGCGGTGATCTCGTAGGTGTACTCCTCGCCGGGGTTCACCTGTACGCCGGTCGTCGAGGGGACGCCGTCGTCTTCCCAGTCTTTGGCCAGACCGTGGACGTGGAACGTGTGCGGGCGGTTGTGCTCGGAGTTGTCGAAGGTGAGTTCCATATCTGTTCCCTCGGTCACCCGGAGCAGCGGCCCCGGAACGCTCGGATCGGTCTCCGGCGTCTCCCAGGCCCACACCTCCGGCAGTTCCCAGGGCCCGCCCCTGGTGTTGTCACCGAGCAACTGGTGGCGACACGCCCGCGTGGAGAGAGTCACCGCTCCGTCGGTCTCGTCGAGGTTGATGGTCGTTCGCGGGGACGTATAGGGGTGGTCTGTCTCGACGTCCGTCGCGTCGCTTCCCTCCCACTCGTCGTCCACCTGGTCAGGCTGTTCGGAGTCGTTCTCACCGTTGCTTTCGGTCTCGTTGCCGTCGCTGTCGTTGTTGTCGTCGTCACCGCTGTTGCAGCCCGCGAGTCCGACCGCGCCGAGGGCTGCCGTCGTCGCGAGAAACCGTCGTCTAGTGGCGTCGTATCGGCTGCTGGGAGCCTGTCTGACCATGGATAGTGTATTAAATGTTAAGGATATAAATGTCAGGACTGCCCTCGCGAGCAGTGTTCAGACGAAAGCATCACGCAGTCACGCCGCTGTCGGGTCTGGCGTCCGAGAAGAGTCGAACCGCCGGGTTACTTGCCGCGACCGTTGCCGGCGTTCAGACTCGGGCGGGTCTTCTCCGCGCCCTTGCCGCGCTGACCGAGTCCGCGGTTCTGCTTGCCGGCGCTGGTGAGTCCGCGCAGCGCGCGGTTCTTGTGGGTGTCGTCGCAGATCCAGTTGAGGTCGTCGTCGTTCTCGATTGCCGGGTGTTCGGGGTCGACGAGGATGATTTCGTGCCACTTCTGGCTGCCGTCTTCCCCGACCCAGTAGGAGTTGAGCACGCGCATGTTCGGGTGTTTGCGCGCGGCGCGCTCCTCGGCGACGCG
>JBLGCM010000049.1:0-7458 GCA_047617345.1 Natronomonas sp.
GGGGCTCGCGAAGAAATTCTGCCATTACCGGACTTTGAATGTGGTGAGACACGAAAAGTTTCGGCCTAATCGACCGACGCGTTCCCGCTGAGACTGTCCGTGGAGTCGGGGAGACAGATCCGAGCCCGCCGGTTCAGTTCTGCGCCTGCGAGAGACCGAGCCGGTCGTCGTACCGGTCGAGCAGGTCGTCGAACGACCCGCCGTGAAGGTCGATGCTGTAGGTGACGTCGAGGATCGGAGCGTCGACGTCGACGCGGCGAGCGAGGTCGTGTGGCGTCCCCGCGAGCACGAGGTCGCAGTCGACGCTCGCGATTGTCTCTTCGAGGTCGCGAATCTGCTCGTCGCTGTAGCCCATCGCGGGAAGGACCCGGTCTAAATGCGGGTACTCGGCGAGTGTGCCAGCGATGGTTCCGACGGCGGCCTCCGACGGGTCGACCCGCTCGGCCGCGCCGTACCGCTCGGCGGCGACGGTCGCGGCGCCGTGGCTCGCATCGCCGTGGGTGAGTATCGGGCCGTCCTCGACGGCCAACACGCGCGCGTCCTCGATGGGCTCGGAGTCGTCGACAGTCACGACCGAATCAGCGTGGTGCATCTCGGCATCGGGATTGACCGCTCGAACGTTCTCGAGTACGGTCTCGATATCGGCTTCGTCGGCGCTGTTCTCCTTGTTGAGGATCACGCAGTCGGCGCGCCGGAGGTTGGTTTCACCGGGGTGATAGCGGACTTCGTCGCCGGCGCGCAACGGATCCGCGAGGACGACGTGCAGATCCGGACGGACGAAAGACAGTTCGTTGTTCCCGCCGTCCCAGACGATGGCGTCCGCTTCCGCCTCGGCGGCATCGAGGACGGCCGCGTAGTCCACGCCCGCGAAGACGACGCGGCCGGCGTCGATGTGCTGTTCGTACTCCTCGCGTTCCTCGATGGTGACGCCCGCGGCGTCGAGGTCGTCGTGGCTGGCGAACCGCCGGACGCGGTTCTCGACGAGGTCGCCGTAGGGCATCGGTTCCCGAACGAGACGGACCGCGAAGCCGCGCGAATCGAGCGCGTCGGCGAACGCGCCCGCCGCTTGGGACTTCCCACAGCCAGTCCTGACGGCATCGACCGCCAGTACCGGGACGCCGGCCTCGAGTTGCATCGCGTCGGGCCCGACGAGGCGGAAATCGGCCCCAGCCGCCACGGCCCGCGAGCCCGCGTGCATGACCTGCTCGTGGGAGACGTCCGAGTAGGAAAACACCACCTGGTCGACGTCCTCGGTTCGGATCAGTTCCTCGAGTTCGGCCTCCGGTTCGATCGGGATACCCTCGGGGTAGCCCTCACCGGCCAGTTCGCTCGGGAATCGCCGGTCGGCCGAGCCGAGTTCACCGAGATTCTGCCCGGGAGCGTGCGTGAACGCGACCACCTCGACGTCCTCTCGGCCCCGAAACGCGGTACAGAAGTCGTGATAATCTCGCCCGGCTGCGCCCATAATCAAGACACGCATCGTCTCTCGATCCGGGAGCTAAACTCAAATTTGCCGGGCCTAATCGCTCTGTTTCGTGCGGAACTCCCCGCCGAGATAGCCGATTAGTGAGGGGGTATTTATAGCGCCCTCGACAACGGCATGTCAATGCCCACTGCACTCCTCGCCGACGATGACACAGAGTTGCGCGAAATGTACGAGATTTGGCTGGAGGGGTGGGATGATCTGACAGTTCGAACGGCGACAGACGGCGACGAGGCCCTCGAGAAACTCGACGAGGCGGTCGATATCGCCGTCCTCGACCGAGGGATGCCGGGAACGAGTGGCGACGAGGTCGCCCGGAGAGTTGACTCGTCGTACCCCGAGTGTCGCGTCCTCATCGTCAGTGCGTTCCAACCGGACGACAAGGTCGACGAGCACACCTACGACCAGTACCTCACGAAACCCGTCGGCAAGGACGACCTCGTCGCCACAATCGAGTCCCAACTGAACGTGCCCCGTATCGAGTGATCTCCGACCGGAGTGACACGAATGGCCACCGAGGCGATTTTCACGGCCCAAGCCGAGCAGTTTCCCCCCGGAGCCGTGTTCGAGAAACTGCCGGAAGTGACGGCCAAGCCAGAGCGACTGGGTCCCGCGCAGGACGTCGGGATCCCGGACTCTGTGCAAACGGTCTCTCCCGACAGGCAGCCCCGTCCCGCTTCCGGCGCGGTCTCAACCACATCCTCGGGCGCCCCCCGAGACGACGCAGCCAGATCAGAGAGCAGAAGATAAAACGACATTGTATGAACAACGCCAATTCTGAGGCGGACGGACGAAAATTATATCAATACCCCGGCGAGAACATCTGTCCAATTCGACAGAGACAGACCCGCAAACGCCCGTCGAGAAACGCGGGAAACCCAACAATAGATCGAGCATGAGTGAAGCCCGTGTCAACATTGAAGAAGTCTTCGACCGGATCGACGACGCGTTTTTCGCACTCGACGAGGAGTGGCGATTCACGCTCCTCAACGAGCGAGCAGCGGAACTAATCGACGTCGACCGCGAGGGGGTCGTCGGAGCAGACATCTGGGACGAGTTCGAGCCGGCCGTCGGGACCACGTTCCAGCAGAAATACGAGCAGGCGATGGAGACACAGGAACCGGTCTCCTTCGAGGAGTACTATCCGCCCCTCGAGAGGTGGTTCGAGGTCAACGCCTATCCCTCGGAGACGGGGCTGTCGGTGTATTTCCGCGACGTGACCGACCGCGTCGAGCGCGAGCGCGAACTCGAACGCTACGAAGCAATCGTCGAGACGACCCAGGACGGCATCTACGTCGTCAGCGACGAGGGCACCTTCACGATGGTCAACGACGCCTACTGCGAACTGACCGGTTACGACCGCGAGGAGTTGCTCGGCGCTGATGTGACGACCGTCGTCGACGAACCGACGACGGAGACCGCGAATTCGCTGGAGCGAGAACTGGCGGCCGGCGACCGCGAGACGGCGGCCCTCCAGGCGTCGCTCGCTCGGAAGGACGGCGGGACTGTCGAGGCCGAAGCGACCTTCGCCCTGTTGCCCGACGGCGATCGGGTCGGCGTCGTCAGGGACATCACCCAGCGCATCGAGCGCGAGCGCGAACTCAGGCGGACCCGGGAACTTCTCGACCAGGCCCAGCGAGTCGCCGAAGTCGGCGGCTGGGAGCTCGACACGGAGGCCCGGGAGATGTTCTGGACCGATCACCTCTTCGAGATTCTCGGCATCGAGGGCGGCGAGGAACCCTCGGTCGAGGAAGCGCTCGGCGTCTACATCGAGCGGGATAGGAAACGCGTCGAGGAAGCCATCGAGACGGCGATAGAGACGGGAGAACCGTTCGACATCGAAGCGCGGTTCGAGACGCCCTCGGAGGGGATCAAGTGGCTCCACATCCAGGGTGTCCCCACGATAGAGGACGGTGAAGTCGTCGCGCTCCGGGGGGCCGCCCAGGACATCACCGAGCGAAAGGGGCGCGAGCGGGACCTCGAACTGTACGAGCGCGTCATCAGCGACGTCACCGACGGTGTCTACGCCGTCGACGAGGACAACCGGTTCATTATGGTCAACGACGCGTTCTGTGCGATGACCGGTTACGACCGGGCGGACCTGCTCGGCGAGCCCGTGACGACGCTCAAGGACCCGTCGATCTCGGAGGAGGCCGAGCGACTCGCCGTCGAACTCGCCGAGGGCGAGCGCAGGGAAGCCACGCTCGAACTCGCGTTGCGGACGAAAGACGGCGACCGCATCCCGGCCGAGGCGCGGCTCGAACCGCTTTTGCTCGGCGAGGAGATCGGTCGGTGTGGCATCGTCCGTGACATCACCGAGCGCAAAGAGCACGAGGCACAACTCCGCGACCGTCTCGAACAACAGGAGGTCGTGACCAACCTCGGGCGCCGCGCGCTCGAAAATCAGGACATCGACTCGCTGCTGTCCGATGCCGCCCGGCTCGTCGCCGAAGCCCTCGACGTCGACTACTGCACGGTGCTGGACCTGGACGACGAGAAACTCCGCCTCCGCCAGGGCGTCGGCTGGCCGGACGGCGTCGTCGGCTCGGCGGCGGTGTCCGCCATCGAAAACGATTCACAGGCGGCCCACACGCTGTCCGTGAGCCGCCCCGTCGTCGTCGAGAATCTCGCGACCGAGGAGCGGTTCAGCGGCCCGGAGCTCCTGCGGAGTCACGGCGTCACCAGCGGCATCTCCACCGTCATCGGCCCCGAGGACGATCCCTGGGGCATCCTCGGCGCGCACGACACGGACGAGCGGTCGTTCGGCGAACAGGAGGTCAACTTCGTCCAGTCGGTGGCGAACACCCTGGGAGCGGCGATCAACCGGCACGAGAACGAACGGGAACTCAGGGCGCGCCACGAACGGCTGGTCGCGCTCAACGAGATCAATTCACTCGTCCACAGCCTCTCGAGTGCGCTGTTCAGCCTCACCTCGAAGTCCGATATCGAGGAACTGGTCGCGAATCGGCTCGCGACCGCCGACTCCTATGAGTTCGCGTGGGTCGGCGTGATGGACGACAGCGAAGTCGAGGTCAGCGCCGAGGCCGGCGTCGAGGACTACCTCGCGGGCGTCGAACTGTCGCTCGAAGACCCGGTCGGCAGGCGAGGGCCGACCGTGCAAGCACACGAAACGGGCGAGATGCAGGTCGTCCAGGATGTTCTGGCCGATCCCCGGTACGAGCAGTGGCACGAGCACGCGCGCGAACACGGGTATCGAGCGTCGGCATCGGTTCCGATCGTTGACGGCGGCGACCAGTACGGCACGCTGAACGTCTACTCGGATCGAGCGGACGCCTTCGGGAAAGAGGAACGGATCGCGCTCCGGCGACTCGGATCAATCGTCGCCTACGCGCTCTTGGCGGTCGAGCGCGACCGAGAGCTCCAGCGCGAGCGCGACCGACTGGAGTTCATGAATCGCCTGCTCCGGCACAACCTCCTCAACAGCCTGAACGTGATCGAGGCCAGGCTCGACTTGCTGGACGGCCGGGTCGACTACGAGGTGTCCGACCACCTCGAAACCGCCGCCGGCCGCACCTCCGAGATGATCGAGTTCGTAGAGACGGTCCGAGAAGTGACGAAAGTCATCGGCCGGGGCGACGAACAGGAACTCGGCCCGGTCGACCTCGGGGACGCTCTCTCGACCCGAGTCGACCGCGCCGACCGGAGTCATTCGGAGGCGTCGTTCCACCTCGAGAGCCAACCGTCGGTCGACGTGATGGCCGACGACCTCCTCAGCGAGGTACTCGACAACATCCTCGTCAACGCCGTCCAGCACAACGACACCGAGTCACCGACCGTCTGGGTCGACACGACGGTCACCGACGAGAAGGTCGTCGTCGCGGTCGCAGACGACGGCCCCGGTATCTCCGACGAGGAGAAACCCCACGTCTTCGACCGCGAGGCCCAGAACTTCGAGAACCCCGACTCTGGATTCGGGCTCTATCTCGTCCAGGAGATCATCGATTCCTACGACGGCGACATCACGGTCGAGGACAGCACGGCGGGCGGTGCCCGCTTCGAACTGACGTTCCGGCGGGCCTGAGGGCGGCCACGCTACGCGCTCTCTGTCTGCCGTCGGACCAGCGTCAGCGTCTCGGGACACTCCTCGACGAGCCTCTCGACGACCGGACCGGGGCCGTGTTCGGGGACTGGGCTCCCGACGACGACGTGGTCGATGTCGTCGCCGCCGCCGATCTCAGCGATGACGTCCGGCGGCGAGCCGTGTTCGATGCGGGTCTCGATACCGTCAGCGTGTTCGGCGGCGAGTTGGGCGGCCATCTCGACGACCAGCTCGGCCATCCGCTCGGAGTCGACGTCTTGCTCTCGTGATCGGTCGGGCATCACCGGCACGTTCGGAGTCAGATCGCTGTCGATCTGTGAGGGGACGACACACAGTGCGGTCACAGCGTCGGCTGCAGGCGATTCGAGCGCGTACGTCAGCGCCGACCGTGAGGCCTCACTCCCGTCGAAGGCGACGACGTATCGCTTTCCCATACGGGAGCGAGCGCAGTCGCGCCGATAAATCCGGTCCCTAACTGACCGACGTCAGTCGCCCGCGAGCCCGCCGTTCGTGGGTCTCCGACGCGGCCGCGGCGTGGTGCGGGCAACGGCCAGGGCGGTCATGAGGTCAGTCCGGGAGACGAGTCCGACCGTCGAGGCGGACTCGTCGGTGACGAGGAGGCGTCCGATGTTCTCCTCGTTCATCGCCTCGAGCGCGTCGTAGGCGGAGGCGTCCGGTCCGACTGTCTGGAGGTCGGTGCTCATCACGGCCGCGACAGCGGTCGTATCGTGTTCGGCCGCGTCGACGTCGCTGATGTCCGCGAGCGTGACGATGCCTTTCACTTGTCCGTCGTCGACGACGGGGTAGCCGGTGTGGCGCTGTCGGTACATCCGGTCGAGCAGTCCCGAGAGCGTCGTGTCGGAGGAGACTGTCTCGACGGCATCCGCTGGCGTCATCAGGTCGCTGACGGTCGTCCCCGCCAGGTTCGCCCGGGCGCGCGTCTCCCTCGCTTCCGCGCTCGCTCCGAGGTAGATGAAGAAGGCGATGGCGAGCAAGAGGAGGTGAAACGACAGGATGGCCACGATGCCGAACCCGACGGCGACGACTTTCCCGACTGTCGCCGCGAGATCGGTCGCCTCCGGGAGCGAGCGGTTGCGCGAGAGAAGCGCCCGGAGGATGCGGCCGCCGTCCATCGGGAATCCCGGCAGGAGGTTGAAGGCCGCGAGCGCGAGATTGAGAACGCCGAGATAGCCGACGAAAAACTGCAGTCGGGAGAGCGAGGGCGGCACGACGAACAGGAGCGCCACGCCGGCCGCGCCGAGGCCGATGCTGACGGCCGGGCCAGCGACCGCGATCGCGAGTTCGTCAGCCCACTCCTCGGGCTCGTCGGCGAACTGCGCGATGCCGCCGAGCAGCCACAGTTTGATGGCCTCGATGTCGTATCCCGAGCGAAGCGCGACGACCGAGTGCCCCAATTCGTGGAGCGCGACGCTACAGAACAGCCCAATCGCACAGAGCGCGCCGAGCAGCCACGGCCAGGGACTCGCCGAAACCGCGGCCGCACTCAGTTGCACGCCCGTCACCGACGACAGCACCTGAACGATGCGGGCGATGTCGCTCGCGATTGCCCAGGCGATCAGCGGGATCACGAGCAACAAGGAGACGTCGACCTCGATCGGAATTCCCAGCACTGTCCCGATTCTGTATCGCTTGATCATCCCGGCTGGCACTCGCGACGACGCGCGGAAAAGCGACCCGCCTATTCGCTCGCTCACCGCGTCGCGGGATAGGTGCCGCGGAGCGTGTCCCCCGCCAGCACCGACCCGCTGATAGACTGCCGGAAGTCCTCTTTCGTCGCCGGGTCGAAGAGATCGGGGGTCTCCGCGAGCGCGTACACCCTGAAGACGTAGGTGTGTTCGCCAGACGGCGGCGAGGGGCCGCCGTAGGCGGTCTCGTCGAAGTCAGTCCGCCCCTG
>JBLGCM010000050.1:0-7400 GCA_047617345.1 Natronomonas sp.
CCAGTCGTCGAACGCGGGGAGGTAGTAGAGGTCCTCTTCGCGTTCGATCTCGCGGGCGCGTTCGGCGGCAGCGTCGTAGTCGACGCCGTGGAGGATCACCTCGGCACCGTAGCTCCGGGTTGCCTTGATCTTCGAGATCGGCGCGTCCTCGGGCATCACGACGACTGAATCGACGCCCATCCTCGTTGCCGCGAGCGCGACCCCCTGTGCGTGATTGCCCGCGCTCGCGGTCACTACGCCGGCGTCTTTGTCTTCCTGCGAAAGCGTCGCGATTCGGTTCGTAGCGCCGCGGATCTTGAACGCACCGGTTCGCTGGAGCATCTCCTGTTTGACGTGGACATCGGCCCCGGTCATCGCAGAAAAGGTGTGTGAGTACACCAGCGGCGTGTGCCGCGATGTGTCGGCAACGCGGTCGCGAGCCGCCAGTACGTCCTCGATATCGAGCATACGACACCTCTTCGGTCCCGTCGGTGATATACTGTGTGCCCACGGGGGATAGCGTGTGACGTGCAGTCGCGACTGCATTCCGGAGGTGCCCCTGGGCATACTTAAAACTGCGTGTGACAATATAAATCCTCGAACCGGCAGACGGAAGCCGTATATGCCGGCCGTCAGACGGCCGTCGAACGATCGTCATAACTTATAAACAGATTGGTCATTTGGCTGTCGAGAATCGGCTGGCGAAGGCGGGTCAGAGGTCGTCGGCGCGGTACCGAACCGTCGGTTCGCCCTCGAACTGCGGGCCCGGACCGACGCGGTCGAAGCCCATCTCAGCGGCGACCGACTGGATCTCCGATTCCGTTTCGAGGACGAGCAGTTCGACGGCCATCCCCTCAGTCCGGGCAAAGCGCAGCGGCTCTTCGAGCAGTCGTTCGTAGATCGATTCCTTTCCCTCGATCTGGGTGACGTGAATTGTCTGATCCCGGGCATCGTAGCTCACGAACCCGACGATATCGTCGTCGCGTTCGGCGATCCGAACGGTCCGGTCGTGGACGAGGTTGCGCATCACGTCCCGTGGAGTGTCCGTCAGCGAAGCGAGCCGGCCGGCGTCTGCTTCGAGGGCGTCCCGCAGTTCCATGCGTGTCTCGTTAGCACCCCACCCAATTAAACCATGCGTCGGCGCGGCTGTCCCGGCCCAGATGAACACAGTTATCCACTCCGGCGACGAAGGGGCGGAAAATGAGTCAGCGACACACGCGTCAGGTGGTCGTATGCGGATAGTCGCCAAGTTCGGCGGGACCAGCGTGGCCAACGGCGACCGGGTCAACCGGGCGGCGGATTCGATCGCCGCGGCCGTCGAGGCCGGCCACGAGGTCGCGGTCGTCGTCAGCGCGATGGGCGGGACGACCGATCACCTCCTCGGCGAGATGAAATTCGACGCGACGGAGGCCGACCGCGCCGAAATCGTCAGCATGGGCGAGCGGACCTCCGTCCGGATGCTCAAAGGCGCACTCGAAGCCCGCGGCATCGACGCCGAGTTCCTCGAACCCGGCCGCCCCAACTGGCCGATCATCACCGACGAGTACGGCGAGGTCGATGTCGACGTGACCAAACAGCGGGCGATGGACTGCACGAAGGCGATGGCCAACGGCGTCGTTCCGGTCATCACCGGCTTCCTCGCGGAGGACCACGACGGGACGATCACGACGCTCGGCCGCGGCGGCAGCGACACGACGGCGGTCATGCTCGGCAACTACATGGAAGCCGACGAGGTCGTCATCGTCACCGACGTCGAAGGCGTCATGACCGGCGACCCAAACGTCGTCGAAGGCGCGCGAAACGTCGGCGAGATCACCGTCGACGAACTCCGAAACCTCTCTTTCCGCGGTGCGGAAGTCGTTGCGCCCTCTGCGCTCACCTACAAGACGGACAATCTGAACGTTCGGGTCGTCCACCACCAACACGGCGATCTGCTCTCCGGCGGCACCGACATCGAGGGCGAGTTCGAGAACCTGATCGACCTGCAGGAACGCGAGTTGGCCTGTCTCACCATCGCCGGCCGGTCGATCCGGAATCAGCCGGGCGTCCTCGCCCGACTCTCGAACGCGCTGTCCGACGCCGGCGTCAACGTCGAGACGAACTCGAGCGGCCTCGATTCCGTGACCTTCTACGTCGACGCCGGGGACGCCGAGGAAGCCGAGGCGGTGCTCCACGATCAGGTCGTCGAAGACGAGATCCTCTCGAGTGTCACCATCGAGCACGGCATCGCGGTCATCAGAATCGCCGGCGGCGAGCTCGAAGGCCAGAGCGGCGCGGTCAACCGCGTCCTCACGCCGCTGGCCGAGCACAACATCTACCTGCACGACGTCGTCACCAGCGCCACCTCCGTATCGGTGTTCGTCGACTGGGAGGACCGCGAGCAGGCCCTCGATCTGCTCCGGGACGTCTTCTGATCACCGGCCCTTGTCGAGTCGGTCTCCGATCTGCTTCGGGAGCCCCCTCTCTCTGACGGCCGCCTGTACCTCGTCGATATCGTACGATACGCGGTGGTCGGTGACCGCCATCGCATCGAGATCCAACACGGCGTAGGCAGCCCGTGGGTCGCCGTCGCGCGGTTGGCCGACGCTACCCGGGTTCATGACGATGCCCTCGTCGTAACCCGCGTGGGCTTGGACGTGCGTGTGACCCATCACCAGCACGTCCTCCTCGCCGAGCAGCTCCGGGCCGAACTGCGCGGGGTAGGTGTATCGGTCGGGATCCGACGGGTGGCCGTGGACGATCCGGACGCGGCCATCGAACTCCCGTCGTGAATCCGGCAAGGCGGCGAGGAAGGCGATCTGTTCGTCGGAGAGTTGCTCGCGGGCGTACTCGACGCCGGCCCCGGCCATGCTGTTGAAGCCGAAGGAGGTGCCGCCAGCGGTCGCGCGGTCGTGGTTACCCATCACCGTCGGCACGGACCGCTCGCGGACGAACTCGACACAGTCGACGGGCCAGGGGTTGTAGCCGACGACATCGCCGGCGCAGATCAACCGGTCGACCGGCGGCATGTCCGCAATTACTGCATCGAGCGCGACCGTGTTACCGTGAATATCCGAGAGGACACCCACCTTCATACCCGAGCAATGGACGGTCCGCGGTTAAGACCTGTTGGCTGTCCGGACCGCTCGGTGCCCTCGCTAGATTTTTCTCCCCCGGACCGAATTGGTCAGGTGATGGAACTCACGTCGATTCCCGGTGTCGGCGAGAAGACGGCGGAGTCGTTGCGCGACCTCGACGACCCGGAGCGGGCGCTCTCGGAGGGAGACGTGACAGTTCTCGCTCGCGCGCCGGGGATCAGCGAGGGTCGGGCGGCCCGAATCGCCCGCGGCGCAATTCGGGACCGCCACGACGACCCCGGCGGTTTCACCGCGACACCGCGAGCACGGGAACTGCACCGCGACGCGCTCAATCTGCTCAAACGCCGGACTGTCACCGAGTACGCCGCCAAACGGCTGGAGACGCTGTATCCCAGCGGTGTCCAGTCCCGCATCGAGGAGGTCCGCGAGTTCACTCGCGAGGCGATGACCCACGATCCCACGGAGGCGGTGATCGACGCGCTCGACGGGGTCGAACCACTGGACAGTCCCGGCGACGTGCGCGTCCGGGACCGCTGTCTCGCGACGCAAGACGCCGAAACGTACTCCGCCGCCCGCGAGGCCGTCCCCGAAATGAGCGTCGAACTCGTCGAGGGCGCCCGCCAGCTTTCGGAGCTCGCGCGGGGCTATTCGACGGTAATCGCGCTCGACGAGGCCTTCGCCGGGACGGATCTGGAGGGTGACGTTCGCGTCGAACCAGATGCACTCTCCGACCCCGAGTCGGTCGTCCCCGAACGCACGCTGTCCTTTTTCGCCCACAATCGCGAGCAACTGCAGGCGGCCGCGCGGGTCCACCGGGAGGCGAACCTCGATCACCCATGTGATCTCGACACGCTCGATGGGGCGCTCGACCGCCTCGACGCCGACGGCACCGTGCGGGGTGACGAGGAACTCGACCGGCTGAACGCCGCCCTCGACAGTCTCGACGGCGCGGTCGAAGAGGCCGAGCGACTCGCGAACGACCATCTCCGCGATGCAATCGAGAAGCGCGACGTGACCATCGAGGGCGGCGACCTGCTCTCTTTGGTCGAGCGCGGGGCCGGCGTCGATTCGCTGCTCCAGCGCGAACTCGCCGAGGAGTACGCCGCCGCGATCAGGCGGGCCCGCGAGCAGTTCGTCGACGCCCTCGCCCTCGAGGACACCGTTTCTCTCGCCAACCGCGTTTTCGAGGAGGAGCCGACCTTTCCGGTCGACCACGACGAGCAGGCGCTCTCCCGACTCCGGGAGGAACTCACCGCGATGCGCGACCGCCGTGGGAGCCGACAGAAACACGAGGTGGCCGACGAACTCGCCGGTCTGCAGGCGGACTGTCGACGGCTCGTCGACCGGGCGCTCGAACTGGACGTCGAACTGGCGATCGCCCGCTTCGCGGCGGAGTTCGACTGCGCGATGCCCGAGTTCGGCGGCCGGGGGTTCACAATCGAGGGCGGTCGCTCGCCGCTTCTGGACGTGGCCTTCGAGGCGGTCGAGCCGATCGACTATCACGTCGACGGCGTTGCGCTGCTCTCGGGGGTCAACAGCGGCGGGAAGACCTCGACGCTGGATCTCGTCGGTCTCGTCGTCACGCTCGCGCACATGGGGTTGCCCGTGCCCGCTGAATCCGCCCGCGTCGAGCGGATCGACGAACTCCACTACCACGCCAAAACCCAGGGCACGCTCGACGCCGGGGCCTTCGAGTCGACGCTGCGGGAGTTCGGTGATCTCGTGACCGGCGTCAGCGAACGGCGCTCCGTGTTGGTGTTGGTCGACGAACTCGAGAGCATCACCGAACCGGGCGCGAGCGCGAACATCATGGCCGGAATTCTCGAAGCACTCGGTGACCGCGGCGCGACGGCGGTGTTCGTCTCCCATCTCGCGCGGGAGATTATCGACGCCGCCGACACGGAGTTGACCGTCGACGGGATTCAGGCCGCCGGTATCGAAGACGGCCAGCTCAAAGTCGACCGGACGCCCGTCAAGGGCCAACTCGCCCGGTCGACGCCGGAGTTGATCGTCGAGACACTGGCCGAGGACGACGAAAGTGACTTCTATGAGGGCCTGTTGGAGAAGTTCTGACGCCGCCGTGGACCCGCTACCGCGACTCCAGTGGGTTCGATGACCGGGAGAGCCCCTGGACGAGCAAGCCGACCAGGAAACCGACGCCGCCGACGAACGCCAGTCCCACGAGACCACCAGTCCAGAGAACGAGACTCGCGACCGAGATGGCGATAAACGTTAGTAGCCCGATGATCAGATCGAGTCGCCGGCGGAGTTGGCGGTCCATAATTGCAGCTAATCGCGAGGCGAACAAAGCAGTTTTGCCGGGGTGCCCAATACTGTTAAGTGTCGCCGCAAGCTCGGTGAAAGTATAATGGCAGACGACTCGGACGAGGAGATGCTGTCCTGGGACGAGTCCGTCTTCCGCGACGAACACGTCTTCGAGATCGATTACGTCCCCGAGAGTTTCCTCCACCGCGAGAGCCAGATGGAGAGCCTGAAATACGCGCTCAAACCGGCCGTCCGCGGGTCGCGGCCGCTGAACGTGATGGCCCAGGGACCGCCCGGAACGGGAAAGACGACCGCCGTCCAGATCCTCTTCGACGAACTGCGCGCACAGACCGACGTGAAACCGATCCGGATCAACTGCCAGGTCAACTCGACGCGCTATGCCATCTTCTCACAGCTATTCAAAGGCGTCTTCGAGTACGAACCGCCATCCTCCGGCATCTCCTTCAAAAAGTTGTTCTCGCAGGTGACGGACAAACTCGTCGCCGAGGACGAGGTGCTGGTCGCCGCGCTGGACGACGTGAACTACCTGTTCTACGAGTCCGAAGCCTCGGATACGCTGTACTCGCTTTTGCGCGCTCACGAGGAGCACAGCGGGGCGAAAATCGGCGTCATCCTCATCTCCTCTGATCTCGATCTCGACATTCTGGAGGAGCTCGACGGCCGCGTCCAGAGCGTCTTCCGGCCCGAGGACGTCTACTTCCCGAAATACGGTGAAGCCGAAATCGCCGAGATCCTCGGCGAGCGAGCCAAGCGCGGCTTTCACGACGACGTGATCACGACCACAGTGCTTGACCGGGTCGCCGAACTGACCGCCGAACAGGGCGGAGACCTCCGCGTCGGGATCGATCTGCTCCGCCGGGCCGGGCTGAAAGCCGAGATGCGCGCGAGCAGATACGTCGAACTCGAAGACGTCGAGGAGGCCTACGAGACCTCGAAGTACGTTCACCTCTCGCGCCGCCTCCAGGAACTCTCCGATTCAGAAACTGCCCTCGTGCGAGTGATCGCCGACCACGACGGCAAGCAGGCCGGCGAGATCTACGACATCTTCAACGACGAGACGAACCTCGGATACACCCGCTACTCGGAGATCATCAACAAGCTCGACCAGCTCGACATCATCGACGCGAGTTATACCGACGTGGACGGGCGGGGCCGCTCGCGGGAGCTGACGCTCAACTACGACGCCGAGGCTGTTACTGACCGGCTCTGAGCCGCCGGCTGCGGACACCGCCAGACAGTGTAAACAGCGCCCGCTCAGATCCGCTCGGGAACCGCTTCGATAGTGACGTACTCGGTCTCGCCGTCGCGGCTTTCGAGTTCGACCTCACCGGTCTCGCGGAACTCGTTGCCGACGATGATCTTGTAGGGCACGCCCAGCAGATCGCTCTCGGCGAATCGTTCGCCGATGGACTGATCGGGGTCGTCGAACAAAAGCGTCTTCTCGGCCCCGCAGTCCTCGTAGAGGTAGTCGGCGACCGCCGCGAGTTCGTCGTCGTACTGCAGCGGGATGATCGAAGCGGCGTAGGGCGCGACGATGCCCGAACCGTCCGCCGACCAGCGGCAGCCGTCCTCGTCGGCGTGCTGGTCGATCAGCGAGTAAAGCAGCCGCTCGATCCCGATGCCGTAACTCGCCATCAGCACGTCCTGTCGGCTTCCGTCGGCCAGATCGACGGTCAACCCCATCGGCTCGGAGTACCGCGTCCCGAGCTTGAAGATATGTCCGATTTCGACCCCCTCCCCGGCAGTCAACGTCCCGTGACACTCGGGGCAGTCGTCGCCGGCCTGAAGATCGGATCGGGGGGACTCACTCGTCGCGCCGAGCCGACACTCGTCTCCGGGGCAGTACCAGAGGTCGGCACTCCCCGTCTCCGCGACGGCGAGAAACTCCTCGGAGGCCGACCCACCCATGAGGTTGTTCCCCGACTGCGCGATCACGAACTCGATGTCCAGATCCGCGAAGATGCGGACGTACGCCTCCCGAACGCGCTCGTACTGCTCGTCCAGTGACTCCGTCGTCGCATGCACGCTGTAGGCGTCTTTCATGGTGAATTCCTTCGT
>JBLGCM010000051.1:0-7387 GCA_047617345.1 Natronomonas sp.
CTCATACTGTGTGGGTTTTGCCGGTCAAGTAGTTAAAAGTAGGCAAGTACGCCGGGCGTCACTGCCCGTCGTAGGGATATCGCTCCTGTTCGCCACAATCACAGGTGATGACGACGCGGCCGTCGCGCAACCGAACGCGGGCGTTGGCCCCCGGCCGCAGGTAGGTGTCGCACCGATCGCAGGTGTAGCGAACGAACTGGCGGGGCAGCGTCAGCCGATTGCGTTCGGCGATGCGACGAGCACGACGAACGTACCGGCGGGCGCGGTCCTCGTCGCCGGCTGCCGTCGCCTCCCGGGCCAGTTCGTGCAGGCACTCGATGCGTTCGGTCGCGATGCTCACACAGAGAGTAGTCGAGAGAGCGAAATGAGCGTTGTGTCCGAGGACGCAGCTTTTTATCCGGCAGTGACCTACCGGCTCGTATGACGGCGCTTTCTTTCGACGAACACGGAGTCGATGTGGTCTACGAGGGTACCGAATTCCGCCTGGAAAAGACGCTGATCGAAGCGGCAACCGAGAAGGAGTATCCGGATGTGACTGATCACGAAGTGTTGCAAATGATCGAAGAAGATCCCGCACTCTCGGGAGAACCGCGGCGGGTCGGAGAAATACTCGCTTAGGCTTCGACGGCCTGCTCGGACGCTTCCTGGACCTGAATCTGGATCTCCTCAGCCTGCTCGGCGATCTCGTCGACCTGGTCGGCGAGTTCGTCGACAGCTTCGACAGACTGGTCTTCGAGGTCCGCGTGGGCGTCGAGCAGCATGCCGATCTGCTCGTCGAGCACGTCGAGGTACTCCTGGTTCAGTTCGTCGACGTTAGCGATGCCGTCCTCGACTTCTGTCGTGAGGGTTGCGAATAGCTCCTCGTGGTTTTCGAGCAGCACGTCGTACTGCTCGTCGATGGCGTCTCGCAGGTCGACGACGGTGTCCTCGGTACCCGGGACGTTCGCTTCGATGGCGTCGAGGACGCTGTGGACCAGATCCTGGTTGAGTTCGACAGCGCTTCGCTGGACCGACTCGGACGCGTCGAGCCCGTCGACGGCCGCCTCGCCGACTCGCTGCTGGAAGTCGAGAGTCTGCTGAAGGGCCTGCTGTCCCTGTTCGAGTGATTTTCGCTGTAGTTCGAAGGTCGCTTTGATCGGCTGTGTGTAGTCTACCATTGTTGCTCTATCAATACATACGACTGACACCTATATAAAGCTTTCCTCTTTTTACCACTTTATACCATTGAGTGCCATGAGACGGAAGTTGTGTCGTATTCCCCTCTCATATTTATACTCACGTAGGAAATAATAGAGTGGAAAAATCACGCCACATATGGTAATTGGCCGTATTAGTACTGGAGTAAAAACAGATATACAGGCCTCAGTACAGTGAATTAAGCCGAGTGGCCAGCAAAATTAAGTACGACAGTCCGAAAGAGTATACCACGATGGGACAGTCAGATGTTCATGCCGGCTCGAACCGCGAGGTCTTGCGCGCGGGACTGGACGGGGAAACGGGGGAGTTACTGCTGGTCAATCCGACGGCGGAGACGCTACAGGCCGCCGTCGAGATGTACCGGGACGAGGGGTCGTTTCCGGAGATCAAGGTATTCGCCGACAAACAGCCGTTAAAAGAGCTCATTGACGATTTCATCATCGCGAGTGGGATCGCTGATCTGGTCGACGACGGCGCGTTCGATGTCCGAACACTGTCGGTGGTACCGCGACACTCCCTGCTCGTCACCGAGGAATCCGTGCTGTCGTTCGTACAGGGAGCGAAGGGGGTCGTTGGGCTCCGAACGACCGAGGAACCGTTTGTCTCCGACACCCACGAGGAGTACTCCCGACGGTGGGGCGACGCCGAGGAGTTCTCGCTGCGCACGCCGCCGCTGTCACACGTCCGGGAGACGCTCGAAGAGAGCATCGGCGCTTCGGCCGTCGAGGACTTCGACCGGGTCCTCGACAGCCTCGATACGGCGAGAGGCGACGGTGAAGGCCTGGACGAAGTGACGATTTCACTGCTCGTCGCGGCGAACAACGGGGAGCTACTCTACGATATCAGCCGCTGGGGCGAGGATATCCGGCTGGCGAGCAAAGCCACCTTCTCACGGAACAAAAACCTCCTCGAAGACGCCGGGCTGATCGCCACCGAAAAAGTCCCCATCGACATCGGTCGGCCGCGACTGCGCCTGCTGCTCGGGAACAGTTCACTCGAATCCGCTACGATCGAAGAGGTCGCAGAGGAAGCCGAACGGAGGCTCTGATCGGCACGCCCGATCAGCGGGCCGGGTGTGCCGGCGGGCCGAACAGTCGAAGGCGACCTTTTTGATCCCGCTCGCCCTCTGCCCTGTATGACAGTCGGGATTATCGGCACCGGGCCGGCAGTCGTCGCCGTGCAGGCCGCGCTCGTCGATACCGAGACCGAACGGATCGACGTGGACGAACTCGGAGAGGCGGATCTCGCCGTCGTGACCGGAACCGCTGGCGCTCCGGTCTTCGCGGCGGCGAACGAACACGCCCTGGAGACGGAGACACCCTGGATCGCCGTCGAACTCGGCGGCGTGGGCGGCATCGCCGTCGCCGACGCGTCCGTCGCCTGCTTCGGCCCGGAATCGGCCTGCTACGAGTGTCTCAGCGGCCGAGTGACGGCGAATCTGGACCGACAGCCGGATTCGCGCGCGCCCGCGAGACACACGGTCCGGTTTGCGGGCGCGGTCGCCGGACAGGAAGCCGCCCGATGGCTCGCCGGGGAAGACGGGACGGCCGGCCGCGTGATCACCCTTCCATACGAGCAGCGTCGCCTGCTCGCGCTGCCGAACTGCGTCTGCGATCCGCGCCGGCAGCGCGCTCTGGGCCGCTCCGTCGAAAAGCGAGATGTCGAGGACTCGCTCGCGCGGGCGGAGCAGGGACTAGACGACCTGATCGGCATCGTACAGGAGGTCGGCGAGGTCGAGTCGTTCCCGGTGCCGTACTATCTCGCACAGAGTTGTGATACCGCGGGGTTCAGCGATGCGAGCGCAGCACGGGAGGCTGCCGGCGTCGATCCCGACTGGAACGCGGCGTTCATGAAAGCGCTCGGCGAGGGGCTCGAACGGTACTGCGCCGGGATCTACCGAACAGCAGACCTCGAACGCGGAGCCCCCGAGACCGTTGAAGACGCCGTTGCCCCGAGCGCGTTCGTCTGCGAGGGCGTCCCCGACCCGTCGACACCAATCGAGTGGGTTCGCGGCGAGGAACTGGCGAGCCGCGAGAATCGATTGCTCCCGGCGGAGTTCGTCTACCACCCGCCGCCGGAACACCGCTATCACTCGCCGGTAACGACGGGGCTCGGGCTCGGCAACTCCGCTGTGGAGGCGCTGCTGTCGGGGCTGTACGAGGTGATCGAACGGGACGCGATGATGCTGTCGTGGCACAGCAGTTTCGAGCCGCTGGGCCTGGCCGTCGACGGTGGAGACTACGAGACGATGGTCAAACGCGCCGACTCGGAGGGGTACTCGGTCCGGACGCTCCTGCTCACCCAGGACGTGGACGTCCCGGTCGTCGCCGCCGCAGTCACCGGTGAGGAGTGGCCGAAACTCGCCTTCGGGACCGCGGCCGATCTGGACGTGACCGACGCCGCCGAATCTGCGCTCGCGGAAGCATTACAGAACTGGACGGAGCTACGCGGAATGGGCCCCGACGAGGCCGCCGACGCGATGGGCGCCATCGGCCAGTACGCGAGCGATCCCGGCCCGGCCCGCGAGTTCGCAGAGCCGGAGACGTCGGTTCCGGCCGGCTCCGTCGGGCCGGACTCAGTTCCCGACGGCGAGGCCGAGCTCGATGCCGTCCTCGGCAGACTCGGCGACGCCGGCCTCGAGGCCTACGCGACCCGGCTGACGACCAGAGACGTCGAGGAGTTAGGCTTCGAGACCGTCCGGGCGCTCGTCCCGGCCGCTCAGCCGCTCACCTTCGGGGCGGCCTATTTCGGCGAGCGCGCGAACACCGTTCCGGGGGAACTCGGCTTCGAGACGCGACCGGACAGAGAACACCACCCGTTCCCCTAGATTCCGAAGGCGACTCGGACCATATCCCGCGTTCCGGGGCCGAGTCCGACCGCGATAATCGCGCCGAGAAGCATCACGGCAAACCGCGGGCTCTCCTCGAAGAACGGTTCGTCGAAGACCGAGAGAATGAGGACCGGAACAGCGAGTTTGACGAGAAAGAACGGCCAGGCGGTGCCGACGTAGATTCCCCGTATCGCTTCGCCGCCCTGAATGGCATACGTCGCATCCATGATGAACTGGTTGAAGGGGTGTTTCGCGCCGTACTCGCCGAGATCCCAGACCTGAGTCCAGTCGTTTGCCAGCACGTTCGCGATGCCGTCGATGGCGTGACCCCAGATGACGACCAGTCCCATGAGTCCGGTGCCGGCGTTGATCTCGGGCCGGAAGCGGTCGACACCGACGTAGACGAGAAGCGCCGAGGCCGTCGCGATTCCGAGGACGACGACCAAGATACCCGGACGCAGCGTCATCCAGTCGTTGGCCGCCGAGAGCGCGAGGAGATAGCCAAAGGAGCCGGCGAGCCAGGCGGTCCCGAAAACAGCGAGCGGGTAGTAGAACGTCTCGGTGAGGTCGGCGCGGGCCAGATACTTGCTGAGCAGGAACGACGCAAGCGCGATAGCGAAGACAGTGAAGTAGATGAACGGGCTGATGAGGAGCGCGCTCGCGGGGAACTCGATTGCCGGGACTTCGCCGGCAGCCCGTGCGGCCACGAACGAGTCCTCGACGACTCGGAACACGCCGCCAAAGAGCATGAACGGGACCAGCGCGTACAGAAAGCGGTCGTGCGGGGACAGATCGAACCGATCCAACAGGAGAGAGACGCCGCCGAGCATGAAAACGAGAATGAGGATGTAGCTGAGCGTCGAGATAATGGTGTACCCGGGTTCGGCGACGAAGACACCCTCGACGCGGGCACAGCCCTCCGCGGCGGCGCTGCCGGAGACGATTTCGCCGCTGTTGCGCTGGTAGACCAGACAGGAGACGCCCTGCGAATCGGCTTCGACTGGGCCCCAGAAGTACTGCCAGAGAAAGCCGTAGTACACACGTTCAGTGAAGACGACCGCTGCGCCGGCGACCGCGAGCAGGCCAGCGACCAGCGTGGTGAGCCAGGCGGCCTCCGGGCTGATTCCGTACCGGTCGAGCAGTTCCATACCTGACAGGCGGAGGGCAATCCCATTGAGGATTCCGGTCTCCCGCGGGAGCGGGGCACAGCCAGCCGATCAATCGGAGCGGGCAGCCCGCGCGGCGTCGAGCACGGCCTCGTGGCGGGTATCGTTCGAGACGATCAGGTTCTCGTCGCCGTCGGTGAACCGATCCCCGGACAGCGTCGTCGCGCGGCCACCCGCTCGACGGACGAGGTGGATGCCGGCCAGCGAGTCCCAGGCGTTCGGCGGATCGGGCATGATCGCTCCCTCCATCCCGCCGGCGGCGACCAGCGCGAGCAGTCCCTGAATACAGCCGAACCGACGGCTATCCCCGAATCGCTCGCTGACTTCGCGGACGATAGCGGTCGGGACCGCGGGGTCGCTGGTCGACCAGCGCCCGGTCGTCCCGACCGCGAACTCCGCGAGGTCCTCGCGGTCGCTGACGGTCATCGGCTCGTCGTTGCGGGAGACGCTCTCCGGGCCGGCGGTGTAGATGTCGGTCATCGCCGGCATCGCGGTCGCTCCTGCCACCGGTTCGCCGTCGACGACGGCGGCGACACTCGTCGCCCAGAAGCCGATCTCACGGACGAAATTCGCCGTGCCATCGATGGGGTCGACGACCCACGCCGGCCCGCTGTCCGGAACGGACTCGGCGACCTCGATTCCGTCGGCGCTGACTTGCGGGACCTCCTCTTCGCAGACGACCGTCGCTGTCGGAAACTCCTGTGCAATCGTCGCCAGCACCTGCTGTTGGGCCTCGCGGTCGGCGTTCGAGACGACATCGGTCGGACTCTCCTTGGCTTCGACGGCCAGCTCGCCCCGAAATCCCTCGCTGGCGACGGCGCCGCCGGCGCGGGCGGCCCGCTCGGTGATCGCCGCGCGACGAGTCGCTTCGCTCATGATAGGGGACACTGGCGCACAACCCATAGCCTCGTCGGTTCGGTGATCCCCGAGCGCCGTTGCTGACCGAGGAGAAAGCAGCTGTCAATCCGGAGTTACTCGGTGAGACGGTGGCTCAGCACTACCTCTTCGAGTTCGGCTGTTCGGCCGCCGTCAGTCGCGATATTTTCTGGCTCTTCGACCATCGGGACCAGTGGGGCTCCCGTGTTCTCGGCATCTGTGAAGTGCTCGTACATGGTTCGATCTGGTCGTTCATGGTTTATCATGAAGACCTACTCCGACTGATGGAATTGTGAGTAATAAATGTAATGGTCTTTCGTCAAGATTGGAGTGTGCATCGCGGGTAAAGTAGACACGCGTTTCGAGAGGGACGGATTCGCGATGGAGAAACAGCGCGGGGCAACAGTAGTGACGTTCGCAGGTATTCACGCCTCAGTTATTAAAATAGAAGTACTATCTACCCAAAATTATTAATATTGAAGAAAGATATAATACGTTTCAGGAGGCGGGGCAAACGGTTGGATACGAGCCCAACACGTCGGGAGTTTCTCAGCGCAGGTGCGGCGACAGCGGCACTCGGAGCGGCGGGATGTCTGGACGCCGTCGGCCTCGGCGACGAGGGGATCGATGCCGATGGCTACGCCGCATTCTTTCCGCTGTGGGATTTCGCCGAGCACGTCGGTGGCGAGGAGATGAGCTTTTCCGAACCGGTTGAGACCGGGCGGATGGGTCACGGCTGGAATCCCGACGCGACCCTCGTGCCGGAAGTCGCCTCGACAGAGGTGTTTGTCTATCTGGACACGCCCGAGTTCTCGTGGGCGCAAGATGTCGCACGGGCGCTCGAACGGGACCATCCCGATGTCGCGATTATCGACCTGTTCGACGGGATGGCGGCTTCCACGGGCGCAGACGACCACGATCGCGGAGGCGACGACCACGACGAAAGCGGACACGAGGGGAACGACCACGACCACGAAGAAGACGGCCACGAAGACCAGAGCGGACACGATCACCCGGGCCGAGACCCACACGTCTCGCGATCCACTGATCGCTCTCGACAGAGCTGAGATCCCCCGGCATCTCGCCGGGGAGAGAGTTTGCGAGGGAAGATCGCTCCACTCGCGGGAGATCTGTCCCGCTCGAATCGAAGCCCCCGGTCCGGAGGCCTCGTGGATCTTCCCGCACTGTTTTGCGAGGGGCCGTGAGGCCACACAGTGCGAGGGATGCGATTTGAACGCATGGACCCCTACGGGAGCGGATCTTGAGTCCGCCGCCGTTTCCAGGCTTGGCTACCCTCGCACACCTGTGAGGTGGAATC
>JBLGCM010000052.1:0-7361 GCA_047617345.1 Natronomonas sp.
GACGTGGCGCGAAGCCGCGTACTCGCGGGCTGTCGACGAAGTGCTGGCTGCCGAAAACTATCGAAGTACGATGCCCTCGAACAGAGAGTGACGATCAGTCGATAGAGATGTGGTCGGACTCCTCGTTGAGCGCGAGGTTCGTCGCAATCTCGGCGTTTCGGACGGCGTACTGAGCAGTCTGATCGAGACTGACGAGCACCTCCCGGACCTGTAGTAGCTGTTCGTTGTCCATCTCGGGGAGATCAGTGAGGATTTCCTGTTCACGGGTGCTGATCTCCTCGAACCGCTGTTTGACCTCGATGGCGGCGTCGTAATCCCGGTTGACCGCCGACTCGACGGCCAGTTCGGTGAGTTCGTTCACTTCGTCGGTGAACTCACGGATGCGCCGCATCGTCGCCTGGTCGATGTTCAGCGAGTGGCCGTCCGCCTCCAGCGCGATATCGGCGATATCCTCGGCGTTGTCGGCGGTCAGTTCCAGATTCTTGGCGATCGACCGGTAGCCGATCAGCGGGAAGCCGTCGGTTAGCCCGACCGCTCGGGCCAGGTTCGGATTCTGATAGGAGGTGAAGATCAGCCGGAGCAGCAGGACGAAAATCTTGTTGGCCTGTCGCTCGCGGTTGAGCGCGCGCTGTGCGAGATCGGGGTTGCTGTGGGCCAGCGATTTGATCGCCTCGTTTCGCATCGTCGAGCCGGTCGATTCCAGCCGTTCGAGCAGATTGTCGAGGGTGAAATCCTCGGGGTCGACCGAACACCTGATGGCGATGTTCTCGGGCGTTTCTTCGATGACGCCCAGCCCCATCAGCTGTGTCTCGGCGTTGTAGACGGCGTTGATGTGCTCGCTGTCGAGCGTTTCGCCCTCGTCGGCGCGGACGTGGATGACGCGCCGCCCGAGGACGTACTGGGCAACGATTGCCCGCTCGACCGCGTCGGCGTTCAAGCCGCTGGCGTTGATCACTGCTTCGCTCTCCTCGCTGTGGACCGATTCGGGCATGACCGTCAGCGTGCCCTTCCCACCGAGTCTGAGCGAGACCTCATCACCCTTTTCGACATCGTACTCCTGTGCCCACTCTGCCGGAAGTGTCATCGCAAGCGTCGACGGCCCCAGTCGCTGGACTTTCCGCGTTTCCATACGTCCTTTACGTCGCCACGTCTACCTTAATCTTATCAATACGTCCTAGGTCACACCAAGGGAAAGGGGTCTCTCCGGGTGCATGTTAGACGACTTCCATCAGTCGGGTCTCGTAGCGACCGACGCGGACGCGATGCCAGCCACGCAGCGAGTCGTCGAGTTCGGCATCACCGGTATCGACCCTGAGAGCGCCGATGTCGTCGAGTTTGCGCCGGGAAGCAACGATTTCGATCTCGGAATTTCGGATGGTTTCCGGGGAAATCTGCTGGTTACCGCGGCCGAAGATGAATCCCTGTCCGCCGATGGGCGAGACGACGACGGTGTTTCGGTCGCCGAGGGCGTCGAGAATCTCTTCGGCAGCGCCGTCGGCGACGAGTACGTCGCCATCCCGATAAACGTCGACGCCGAGGGCAGTGCCGTCGATATCGAGTTTCTCCTTGATCGTGCCGAGGGTGCCGCCGGGACCGAGGACGTACGTCCGGCCCGATTCGAGGTCCTCGACGAATCCCTCTGCCAACCCCTCGACGGTCCCGCCGCTGAGTTGCTTGCCCCCCTGTCGTTGTGGAGCGACGGGAACGGTAGCGAGCGCCCGGAGTTCGGTGTGAACCTCGCCCTCGCGGTACTCGTCTTCGTCGATGTCGTTGACCTCCGCGCGCTCGGTCGAATCGAAAGAGACGGCGATGTGAGCCGCGGCCTCGGGCGTGACCGCGAAGACTGCCGAGTAGACTTTGACGCCGGCCGGGACACCGAGAATCGGAGTCTCCTCGCCCGCGTCTGCGATCGTCTCGGCCACGTCGGCGGCGGTGCCGTCGCCGCCGACAAAGAGGATGAGATCGAGGTCCTCCGCGAGGAACGCTCGGACCGCTCGACGGGTGTCTTCTGGGCGGGTCTCCTCCCCGTCGGGATGACCGAGCACTTCCGGATCGAATCCCGCCGCTGTCGCCTCTTTTTCACCCATCAGGCCGCCCCAGGTGTAAAGCGTCACTCCGGCGCCGATATCGGCGAGTTCGGTGAGCATCTCTCGCGCTCGGTCTGGCGCGCGCATCTCCGCGCCGCGTGCCCGGGCCTCTTCGACTTTCTCGTCGGTTCCTTTGAGTCCGACGCGGCCCCCATGCCAGCGATAGGATTGACCACGAACCCGAATCGACACATCACTCTCGTTACGAGCGAAGGCGACAAAAGCGAACCGGAACGCCTTACTACACCCGCCTGTCAGCATCGTACATGACAGTACTGAACGCGACGCAGGTCGGCGTCGGCGCTGGACCGGTCAACATTGCGGCAGGGATCGTCCTCCTCGGTGGAATCGTGCTCGCCATTCTGTGGGCCCGTTCGCTGACGCGGTAGCTCCGTCGAAAACGGGTGAGTTAGTTCTCCGCCGCGGGTAACTCGACACGCTCGCGGAGCCAGTCGGCCGCGGCCGCAACGGCCGCCTCGTCGGTACTCTGGATCTGTAGCCGAACGTGTTCGCCCGGGTAGCTCCCGACCTTGACGCCGAATTTTTCCTGCACCTCTCGGACCCGGTCAAGCAACTGACTCTCGGGTTCGACCGCCTCGACGACCGTACGGTGTCGTTTTTGCCCACCGAACTCGTCGGCGATCAACTCGAACATCGCCCGCATCTCCGAGGGGACCCCCGGCAGGACGTAGACGTTCTCGATGGCACAGCCAGGGGCGACACCCTCGGGGTTCGCCAGCATCTCCGCGCGCTCGGGGATGTGTGTCGTTCCCGGCGCGAGGTCGTCGCCGGAGTAGCCACCGCTCTCGGTCAGCCAGCGCTTGACCTCCTCGTCGGCGGCCAGTTCGGTTCCGAAGGCGGCCGCGACCGCCTCCATCGTCAGATCGTCGTGTGTCGGTCCGAGTCCGCCGGTGACGATCACCGCCGCGTAGGTCGCCCGGTACTCGTTGACGACGCGGGCGATTTCGCTCACGTCATCGGGGACGACAGTGATCCGGGCGACGGTCGCTCCGGCCTCGGTCAGTCGCTCGGCTAACCACGAGGCGTTCGTGTTGACCGTATCCCCCGAGAGGATTTCGTCACCGACGGAAATCAACGCAACGCGCATACCCTCGGTAGGGACTCGACGGTACAAAGGGGCACTGACTCGCCTGTCGACCGCTATCGCATCCCCGGCGGCGGTCCGTCGTCGCCGACATCGTCGTTCTCCGTCTCGACATCCAGCCCGACGTCTTCGCGTTTGCGCTGTGCGCGCCGGACCTGCCGGTAGTAGTAGGTGACACCGCCGATTCCGAACGAGATGACGAGCGCGAACAGCCCACCGAAGATGTACGCGTCACGGACGAGATAGTACCGGACTGAGATCGGATCGCCCCGTTCCATCTCTTCCCAGAGCAGCGTCGTCCGGTCGTTTTCGACGACGTTCTCGTCGGGGTTCGGGCTCACTCGCGAGAGGCCCCACAGCCCGACTCTGGTGCCCTCGGGGAGATCCATCCTGACCGAGCCGTCGACCAACACCGGCCCGTTCCAGCCCTTACCGCCACGGGGCGCAGTGTAGCCGACCGACCCGTTGTCGGCCGGAAGCCTGATCGTCGTCTGATCGCGGTTCTGCGTCGCTCCGAGGCCGGAATGGCTCGCGTTGATGACAGTTCCGTTCGTGAACTGGAACTGCAGCGCCTCAATCTGGACCGAGGTCTCTCCGCGGAAGGTGTCCTCTTGGTACACTTCGAGTTCGTCCTGGCCGTCGACGTCGACGACCGCCGCGTAGGCGTCCGTCGAGGAACTCAGATTGATCGTCGTCGTCGCGTTCGAGTCCCAGTCGTACTCCTGGTCGCCGCCGAGTTGGTCTTCGCTGAGTTCGCCGCCACCGAACAGCGTACAGCCCGAGAGCGCGACCAGCGCGACCAGCGCGAGGACCGCACGATGTCGGTTGTTCATCTATGAGGGGACAACACAGAGCAGTTCGGCCGGGAGATACTCGCCGATTCCGGCGAGCAGTCCCGGCGGGTCGGTGTCCTCGGTGCAGATGATACTCTGTTCGAGCAGCCCGAGTCGCTCGACGGTGACGATATCCTGTGCGTGGCCGGCCCGGTTGACCGTCGCCCGGACCTCCGCCCGCGTCGCGCTGTTGACGTTGACGCGGCCGTTGCCGCGCTGCCAGTCGTATAACTCGTCGCGCTGGCTGTCGGCCAGCCGCGGCGGGTCATCGTAGACGAACCGGAGCGGAAGGTGCTGAACGAGCCCGAATCGTGTGCGGACCGACCCGGGATCACCCGGTCCGAGCCCGAGTTGGTCGCTCGGAATCCGGATCGGGCGGCCGGCGTCGAGCACGAGCGCGTCCTCGTTCCAGGAGTCGAGTGTCCCGACGTACGTCTCGCCGGCCTCGAAGGAATCGGGAATCTCCCCCCACTCCTCGCGGAGCAGGTTCGCCGCTGCCGTCTCGTCGTCGCCGGTCAGCGTCACCTCGGGAAAGCCGTCCTCGCGGAGTTCGATATCGACGGTCACGTCCAACTCTCCGACATCGTTGTCGACGAGCGAGCGGAGCGATGTGAGCGAACGCTTTCGCGCATCGCCGCTGACGTAACATTTCGTGGCGAGAACGACCATCAGACCTCGACTTCGGCGCTCTCGACGCCGAGTTCGTCTCGCAGTTGTTCGATTCGCTCCTCCATCGCCTCGATCAGCCGGGTGTTCTCCATCGGCTGGAGTTCCGCGCCCGTCTCGGGACACTGGAAACCGACTTCCATCGCCTCGCCGAACTCGAAGCGGATACCCGCCTCCTCCGAGAGGTAGAACTCGTTTTCCATCTCGTACTCGTAGCGCGCTTCGAGCGCCGCCAGCAGCCGATGCATCTCGGTTTCGAGCTGTTCGGGAATCTCCTCGTACTCGAACGTCCAAAGATAGGTGAGCCAGCCGGAGTCCTCGTCGCGGAGCCGCCGGTAGCTCGCCAAATCGTTCTCGTAGAGAATAAAGAGCGCCCGGCGAACGTCGTTGAGCTCGAGTCCGAGTTCCTCGGCCAGTTCCTCGTCGGTGACCTCGCCGTCCGGCGGGGCTGCCGCGACTGGCATCCCCTTCGGTCCGACGAGCTCGTGGAGGTATTTCTGGATAACCGGATCTTCGAGCAGTTCCTCAAAAGCCATTGCCCAAGGGTCGGAGTGTCATCCGGTTAAAAGCATCGGATGGGGCTCTCAGGTTAGTTGTACCGATCGTCGAGAATCGTCCCGAAGCCGAGCGCGCCGAGGACGAGTGAGATGAGACCACCGATACCGCTCAGGGCCAGTCCGGCGTTGATCGCGGCGGCGACGAGCAGCGGGACCAGCCAGCCGTCCTCGTGGTCGACGAGCCTGTCGGCGATTCCCAGCAGTGCCAGTGAGGATCCAGCGGCCCAGACCAGCACCGCGACGATGAGCAGCGGAATGGCGAACAGGATCCCGATGATCGAGATGACGAGCAGAATGATCAGCACGCCCAACAGGAGCAACACCATGATCCCGTACAGGAACGGCCCGACGGGATCCTCGAAGACCTCGTCGATCATCCGCTCGGTGTACTCGGGAGCGAACGCGACCAACAGCGCGCCGACGACCAGCGTCGTAAAGAATGCGCTCACTGCGCCGCCGAACAGCGTCTGTTCCGTGCCGATCTGAATGTCGATATCCGAGCCAGCCGTCGCCAGCAGTTCGCTGGCGGTCAACAGAATTCCGTACATATTGTAGTTCCCTCCCCGGAGGAATAAATGTGTATGGCCGAATAGTCCCAGATATGACCGACCTTACAGACGGGCTTCCGGCCCAGCCGTTGACACTCTCTGTCGCCAGACAGCTTTCCGAGCGGGACGGTCGGTTCCGTCCCGTCTCGGTCGTCGAATCCGACGGAACCCGGTATGTCTGTGCGATGTTGATCGAAGGGACCGAACAGTTCCGCGGCGTCGGCTACGACGATTCGGAAGACCGCTGGGAAATCGTCGAGGAAGCCCCCGAACGCGGGACCCTCGAAGGGCTGCCGGCCGAGCAAAGACAGCGGCTCCGAGCGGATATTCTGGACGCGCTCGAAACGTGGGGAAAAAGCCACTACGACGACCCGACAACAGTTCTCGACGGCTGAACTGCGGTCGAGGAGTTACTCGTCAGTTTTGTCGAGGTCGGGATCGAACTGGATGATGTTCTCCAGATCTTCGTCGTTTACACCCTCGAAGGCGTCGCGAGCGATGGTCCGGCGGTGGACTTCGTCGGTGCCGTCGACGATGCGAAACGGCCGGATCGACTCGTAGAAATAGGCAATCGGGAGGTCCTTGCCGATCCCGTTGCCACCACAGCACTGCAGCGCCAGATCGACCGCCTCAGTCGTGACGTTGGCAGTAAAGGTTTTGGCCATCGCCACCTCGACACGGGCCTCGCTGCGGTCGAGTTCGCGGGCCGCGTGGCGAACCATCGTTCGGGCAGCGTGGAGGTTCGTCTCCGCGTCGGCGATGCGGTGTCGCAGCGCCTGCTTCTCGGAGATGCTCTCGCCGAAGCCCTCGCGGTGCTGGATGTACGCTTTGGCGATGTTGAGCGAGCGCATCGCCATCCCGGAGTAGCGCATACAGTGAGTCAACCGACCGCCGCCGAGTCGCATCTGTGCGATCTGGAACCCGGCGCCCTCCGCGCCGACGGTGTTCTCGACCGGCACGCGGACGTTGTGGAACTTGAACTCGGCGTGGCCGCGCTGGATATCCAGCAGATCGTCGAAGTGGCCGAGGTGCGGGATGTCCCGGACGCACTCGACGCCGTCCGTGTCGGTCGGGACGAGAATGATCGACGTGCCCTCGTAGGGGTGTTTGTCCATGTCAGTCCGTGCCATGACCAACAGGAAGTCGGCGTCGTAGCCGTCGGAAGTCCACCACTTGTGGCCGTTGATAACCCACTCGTCGCCGTCTTTCTTGGCGGTCGTCTTGAGCATCTTCGGGTCCGACCCTGCTCCCTGTTGGGGTTCGGTCATCGCAAAGCCCGAGGAGATGTCCCCCTGGACGAGCGGTCGCAGGTACTCCTCTTTTTGCTGTTCGGAGCCGACCGCCTCCAGTGTGTGCATGTTTCCTTCCTGCGGCGCGTGTGCGCGGATCGACATCGCGCCGAGCATCGAGCGACCGACCTGCTCGAAGGAAGGCAGCATGTCGCTGAAGTCAAGCCCCTGTCCCCCGTACTCTTCGGGGACCTGCGGAGCGAACAGATCCCGGTCTTTGGCCTGCTCCCAGAAATCTTCCATCTCGTCTATCGTGACGGGATCGCGGTTCTGGAG
>JBLGCM010000053.1:0-7334 GCA_047617345.1 Natronomonas sp.
GCCGTTGGGCGTCACGAGCTAGTTCTATTCCGAGGTCGGTATCGAATTCAGTCTCATCGAGAATTTGCTCCGAACGACGTTCCCACTCGTCGTCGAAGGTTACTGGCCGATCATCGGCACTCATTTTCAATCCGCCCTCCATTGCCAAAAGCGCTTCTGTCGGCCATTCGATTTCCCGATCCGGTGATGCTGATGACAGTGTCGCGCTGCGTGCGGGATAGTGGCCATACAGTCAATGTAAATCACGTCACTATCTAAAGTATCACAGCTATTCCCACCTTTCTGGAATTGGGGGGAATATGTTCCCGGGAACTTACTTGTGTGGCTGTTTACCGCTGCCAGAGCCCCTGCTGTAGAAACGTGTTGTGACATCCCCAGCGCGGTGAACGGCGGGGCTTCTCGGCAGGAGAATACCAGCTACGTGACGGCAGAGGGTTTCGACCCAGGCTCTCCGAGTGTCAGATCGCATGGTGGCCTCCGCCCGGTGAGGGTCGTGGTGCTGGCACAGGCACTTCCGGCTTGTGGTGAGTCATCGCCTGCCGGTTTCAACGGCACGCTCCTCCATACGGGCCAGCCCGATCTGCGACGGTGGACGCTGCGTTGATCTCCGCCTGATACGTCCTTACCCAACACTCGTCGTTGGTACAGCGAAACATTTGGTACTAAACACGGGACCATCGAAATTGATCCGATCTATTTGGGGTATGATACCGCTCGCAGTCTTCTGTTGAGTAATCGGCGAACTCGACGAGTACTACGGCCTCCTGAGTGGGGGCCACTCCGGTGACGTCCGCGTCCTCGGCCTACCATCGATGCGCGAGATTATGCGTATCCCAGTGTTCAACACGGAGAGTGCTCGAGGCTACGGCTACGACGACGAGAGCCGGGAGATGCTCGAGGAGGCTGGCGGATATACCTGGGGGGATACGCACCATCCTCGAATCAGCCAGACGGACAACGACTACGACGGGCGCTGGGCCTTCGTCAACGACAAGGCAAACGGCCGGATGGCCCGCATCGACCTGAATTACTTCGAGACCGACGCGATCGTCGACATTCCGAATCAACAGGGCACTCACGGAGCCTGTTGTGTGCTCCCGGATACGAAGTACGTCATCGGCGTCGGCGAGTTCCGGGTGCCGATCCCGAACGACGGCCAGGACCTCGAAAACCCCGACGAGTACGGCTCCGTCTTCGCCGCGATCAACCCGGAGACGATGAACGTCGAGTGGGAGGTTCTGGTCGACGGGAACATGGACAACGGCGACGGTGGCAAACAGGGTAAGTGGTTCTTCACGACCGGATACAACAGCGAGAACGGTGTCACCGAGCCGGAGATGAGTCAGTCCGACCGGGACTGGGTCAAGGCGTTCAACATCCCGGCCATCGAGGACGCCGTCGAAGCCGGCAACTACCAAGAGATCAACGACGTGCCGGTCGTCGATGGCCGCCGCGACAGTTCGCTCAACGAGGGCGGTGAACCGGTCGTCCGGTACATCCCGACGCCGAAGAGTCCTCACGGTGTCAGCGTCACGCCGGACAACAGCTACGCCATCGCGAGTGGCAAGCTGGACCCATCGGCGACGGTCATCGACATCGCCGCGCTGGATTCTGTCGACGATCCGCTGGATGCCGTCGTCGGTCGTCCCCGGCTCGGTATGGGACCGCTACACACGGCCTACGACGGCCGTGGACACGCCTACACCACGCTGTTCATCGACTCCCAGGTCGTCAAGTGGGACATTGAGGCGGCCGTCGAGGCCGAGGAGGGGAGCGAGGAGCCGATCGTCGAGAAGATCGACGTCCACTACAACCCCGGACACCTCATCGCGTCCGAATCCTACACGGCCGACCCGCAGGGCGACTGGCTCATATCGCTGAACAAGCTTTCGAAGGACCGGTTCCTGAACGTCGGGCCGATGAAGCCTGAGAACGACCAGCTCATCTACATCGGCGACGACGATGAGGGGATGCAGCTGGTCAAGGACAAGCCCTCCTACGCCGAGCCTCACGACGCCTCCATCGCCCACCGTTCGAAGATCGACCCGGCAGACGCATACGATCCCGAAGCACTGGACCTGGACTACGTGGACGCGGGCGACGAGTCGATCGAACGGGTGAGCGACGACCGGGTTGAGGTCGAGATGTACGCGATGCGCAACGAGTTCGGCTTCCCGGAGATCCCCGTCCAGGAGGGTGACACCGTCGAGATCACGGTGACCAACATCGAGAGCACGAGCGACATCCTGCACTCGCTGGTCATCCCCGAGCACGACGTCAACGTCAAGGTTGCACCCCAGGAGACCCGGAAGGTGACCTTCGAGGTCGACGATCCGGGTGTCTACTGGATGTACTGTGGATTCTTCTGCAGTGCACTCCACCTCGAGATGCGCTCGCGGCTCCTGGTTGAACCGGAGGAATAACCGATGTCCAGCCGGTCGTTGATCGCGAAGTTCGCGCACCTCCGTCGGGGTCTGCCCCTGATAGCTGCAGCCTTGCTGCTCGTGGCGATCGTGGTGCCGGTCTGGCGTATTACGCTGACAGCGCCCCAGTACCCGAGCCAGATCCTGCTGATCGAGGTCTACGCCTATCCGCGATTGGGCGGCGACTTCGTCGAGGTCGCGGGCCTGAACAAGTACGTCGGGTTTTACTACCCCGATCCCGTCTACATGGATCCAAACTATCCCATTCACGAGGGCGCCATTGAGGTCCCCGAGTGGATTCTTGGCCCGATCGCGCTCGTTGCGGTCGCCGCCGCCGGCGTCTTCGTCTCGCTGGCACCGACGGTGCGGAAACTCAAACTGGGGCTTACCGCGCAACTCGTCGGCACAGCGACGACCTTCACGGCGATGTTCGTCCTGATCCAATACCGTCTCTATCAGGCCGGGCACTCACTCGATCCGGACGCGCCACTCAGTGGCGTCGAGGGATTCACACCGCCGGTACTGGGCGGCTACGAAGTCGCTAACATCAGTGGCTTCGCGTGGTTCGGCCCCGGCGGATATCTAGGTATAATCGCACTCGTCTTGCTGGTCGCCGCGTTCCTACTGCGTGATTCGAAGGCGACCTTCAAGGACCTCCCACACCTCTTGGAAAGCCTTCCCGCTGCCACTAGAGCGCGAGTCGCTTCTGTATGGGGTGAGCATCAGTGAGGCTCCCCGGCCGATCCCTATCGATTGCGCTGCCGCTCGGAGTGTTAATCTTGTTGGTGGTTGGCGTCCTCTCCCCATTTGCAGTCGCCGGGGCGGCTGATTCTACGGAGGGTGAGAATGCCTTAGAGCCGACCGTCGCCGAAGAACCGCCGGCTATTCCCGATGAACGCGCCGCTACCGTCGATGGCGATAACTACGACACCGTCCAGGCGGCCGTCGATGCCGCAGCGCCGGGTGAGTCGGTCGTTCTCACCGGTCGCTTCGACGAGCGAGTCGTGGTCAATACGAGCGGGATCACGCTAACGACTCGCGATGGCGCCGTCATCGACGCCGATGGCACCGGTCGGGTACTGACCGTTCGGGCCCCCAACGTGATCGTCGAACACCTCTGGCTTCGAAATTCTGGGTCCGATCTCGGCAATGAAGACGCCGGGGTCTTCCTCGCGGAGCGAGCGAACGACGCAGTCCTCCGGGATATCCATATGACCGAGATCACCTTCGGCGTATGGGTCAACGGGGCCGATCGGGTTCGGATTGCCGAGTGTTACATCAAGGGGCGCCCCGACGTCGAGCGGCGCACCGACCGCGGCAACGGGATCAATCTCTGGGAGACGACCGATACAGTCGTCCACGACAACGCCATCACTGCCGTCCGTGACGGCATCTATTACTCCTGGGCCGGGAACGTCACCTCGACTGACAACGTCATGTGGAACAACCGCTACGGCGTCCACTACATGTACTCCGACGACAATCGCCTACTGAACAATACCGCAGTAGACAACGATGTCGGCTACGCACTGATGGTCAGTCAGCGCCTCGTCGTCGCGAACAACACCGCCCTCCGGAACGACGGCATCAGCGGCCACGGCGTCCTACTGAAGGACATCGAACGCTCGACGGTCCGTGACAACACGTACGTCGGCAACGACCACGGAATCTACGCGTTCAACGCGCAGGACAACCGGATCACGGGGAACCTCCTTCGTCGCAACGGCGTCGGGATGCACGTCACTGCCGATAGCCGGGGCCAGACGGTTACCGGCAATAGTTTCGTAGAGAACGGTAACGCCGTTCGGACGACGACCAATCGCGTCCAGTCCTGGAACGACAGCGAACGTGGAAACTACTGGCATGGCGCGAGGACTGCCGACATCGACGGAGACCGGATCAGCGAAATTCGACACCGCCCAGCCGGGTTGATCGAACGTCTGGTTATGGAGCGCCCACAAGTGGCGGTCTTCGCGGCCAGTCCAGCGTTCGAGGTCGTCCGTATGGCCGAGGCGTCGTTCCCCGTCCTCGAGACGCCTGGCGTTGTGGACCATCACCCGCTCGCGGAATCCCCCCACGACTGGCGGGCGACGGCCGACGTGGACCGAGCCCCGGTCATTTGGGCCGAAGACGTCGACGGAGACCCGATGCCGACCCATGGCGGAACTCAGCACGCGATCACCGCCCCCACTGGAGGTACACTATGAACGTGAACGCCACCGACGTCTCGAAGTCGTATGGACCTGTGACCGCACTCGACGAACTCTCCCTTGAGATTCCGTCGGGGACCACCTTCGGAGTCCTCGGAACGAACGGTGCCGGCAAGACGACCCTGTTCACCCTGCTGGTGGGGCTCGATCGGCCCGACGCTGGTGAGTTGACCGTCGGTTGCCAGTCGGTCATTGCAGCCGGTCGAGCCATCCGCACCGAGGTCGGGTACCTCCCCGAGAGCGTGGGTTTTCCGGACGATCTCACCGGGCGGGAAATACTTTCCTTCCACGCGCGAATGCGGGGACTCGGAGGGGACCGTGGCAAACGCATCGAGAGCGTCCTGGACACCGTCGGCCTCTCGAATGCGGCGGCCGACCGACGCGTCGAGGGGTACTCGAACGGGATGCGTCGTCGATTAGGTCTGGGAACAGCGCTCCTGCCGCGGCCTGCCGTCCTTGTCTTGGACGAGCCAACTGCTGGGCTCGATCCACGTGGTGTTGCCGAGTTCCACCGCATCGTCGAACGCGTCCGGGAGACGACCGACGCGACCGTCATCCTGTCTTCCCACGTGCTCAGCGAGGTCGAGGGTATGTGCGATCGAGTGGCCATCCTTCACGACGGGCAGGTTGCGGCGGCTGGTTCGGTCGAGGAACTGACGGGCGAGGGAACGGTGCGTCTCAAACTCACGCCCGGTGCCGAGACGGCCGTCGCCGATCTGCACGACGCCGTCGTCGCCTTCGACCCGGCATCAATTGCTGGTGATACCGGGGCCGAACCGATTACTGTCGATTGCCCCGCCCGGGGCCTTCCGGAGCTGTTCGCGGCGATCGAAGCGGCCTCCGGGGTGACAATCAGCGACGTCCGCGTGGTCCGCGGTGGCCTCGAAGGCAGCTTTCACGAGGCCATTCCAGGGGAGGTGGACGCTTGAGCAACCAGACACAAACCGCACGGGCTGGCGATGCTGGGAGCGACCCGAAGAAAACGACTACCGAGTCCAGGGCGGGCGAAACCTCGGGGCCGTCAACTATTGCCCCCCTCAGCGACAAGATCGGTTTAGGGGACAGCATTCGCCAGATTGATACGATCGCTGGCACGGAGGTTCGGCTGGCTGTCCGCAACCGGTGGGCATTTGCCCTGGTCGGCCTCTTCGCGTTTTTTGGCATGATGCTAGCGACGTTTTCCGGCTCGCCGGCCGGCCCCTCAGGCCTGAAACGGGTACTCGCAAGTCTCGCTAGCCTGTCAGTCTACATAGTCCCGCTCGCTGCGCTCGCATTCGGATACGACGCGATCGTCGGTCGTGAGGAGGAGGGTTGGCTGGCGGTCGTCGTCGCGCTCCCGACGTCCCGATCCACTGTCGTCGCCGGGACTTTCTTCGGGCGTGCTGTCATGCTGTCGATTTCGGTACTCGCTGGCTTCGGTATCGTCGCTGGGTTGCTCGTTCGTGAATACGGGTTCGTCCAGCTATATGGACTCGCCGCGTTCTTGCTCGGCGCAGTCATGCTCGGTGCCGCGTTTCTGGCACTGGCGGTTCTCGTTTCCACGGTGGCGCCCGGCAAAACACACGCTCTCGGTGTCTCGCTCCTGCTCTGGGTCTGGTTTGTTCTCGTCCACGACCTGATCGCGCTCGGTCTCGTCGCCGCCCTCTCCCTTTCGGAGACGGCACTGACCGCCCTCGTCCTGGCGAATCCCGCCAGTGTCTTTCGGGTTCTCGTCCTGGGAGCTCTCGAGGCATCTGGTGGCGGTTTCGCCGCAGCGATGGCGGCGACTGACCTCTCGATGGGCCTCCTCGCACTAGTGATGATTTGTTGGGCCCTTTTACCCGTCGGCCTCGCTTCGATCGCCATTCGAAGGCGTCGGTTGTGATTTAACAGATTACCGCATCGAACTATCATCCGATTGGTTACTCGAATAGAGTTGTGGAATAGAGGATTGTTCTTTGGCAAAGAACCCGCTACCAGAGTGATCAACCTGGCCGATGTCTTCAGAGCAGTCGACGACCACGAGGTCGGAATCGAAATCAGGCCTCATCGCACGAAACTCTATTGAGTCTCGGAGTGAACTTATTCATACGCAAGTGCATGGAATTGACCGCCAAACCGACTGCCGATCTTAGCCATCAAAAATATGCCGGAGCTTAGATCCACTCCTCTGGCCACCGTATTCGAGGGGCCCTACCGAGAACAACTCGACTCGATCTCGCATCCTGCGATCAGGTCCCCGAAGATAGACACCCAGGGAGAATGACTATTCTCCAATTATTGGTTGGAACACACGAACTGTGGAAACTGACGCCCCGGTGTCCGCAGGGTCGCTCCAGAACTGTTTCGACTACGGGAGCCCTTGATTAAACGCGAACACTTTCGGGAAAAGGGTCTGGTAACCGGCGTCCACACTATTAATATGGGAGAACTAACCGATGTTGTCGCTGAGTCCGAAGCACCGCTCAAGTGGTCCCGAGAGTCGCTGGACGCACGGGAATTGCCACCACCCCAGCCACTGCAGCGGACCCTCGAACGGCTCGCTGAGCTAGATGCCGATACTGTGCTTGTCCAATTAAATGACCGCGCACCCCAGCACCTGTACCCGAAATTGGAAGAACGGGGATATAAATACGAAACGAGTGAGACCAACGATGCTGTTCAGACAGTCATCTGGGCAGGAGACTAACTGGCGAAGAAATGCGATGAACTGAGGGTCGGG
>JBLGCM010000054.1:0-7321 GCA_047617345.1 Natronomonas sp.
GATCTGCATCCGGAACGAGGGGCCACGGGGCGGTCCGGGGATGCGGGAGATGCTCGGCGTGACCTCCGCCGTCGCCGGACAGGGTCACGCCGAAGACGTGGCGCTGTTCACTGACGGTCGGTTCTCAGGCGCGACGCGTGGCTTCTCCATCGGCCACGTCGCACCGGAGGCCTACGTCGGCGGTCCCATCGCTGCGCTCGAAGACGGCGATACGGTCACCATCGACATCGACGAACTGGAGCTGTCGGTTGACCTCTCCGACGAGGAACTCCAACAGCGACTCGACGACTACGACCCGGAGCCAGCCTACGACAACGGCGTGCTGGCGAAGTACGTCCGAGACTTCGGTTCGGCAGCCAACGGCGCGGTGACGAACCCGAGCGTGCAGTGGGACTGAGTGCGAGACCGAGCCAAGCGAGGTCTCGACCCCGCTCGAACGGCAAAGCCGTGAGAGCGAAATTGGGCGGTTCGGGCCAGTCTGATTCACCGCGAGCGCGCCACTGCACGCTCGCGGCCTTTTCGACCCGTGTCTTTCGAGGAGTGGTATGCGAACGAAGTGAGCACATCCCGACGCAAAAAAGACGGTCGTCCAGCACTTCGGTTCGGCGGCCAACGGTGCAGTGACGGACCCGGGCGCGCAGTGAGACTGCCGACGGATTTGAATCGCTCGGCCGTTTTGTCCAGATCTTTTGCGGTGGGCGGTGCGCTTCGATCGCTTGGAGAGACAGACCACAACGGCGGAACACGGAGAGAGGCGGCCAAGAGAACGTGTCTGTTCGCGGAGCGGACGAAGTAGCTGCTGAATGTAGTCTCAACGGAGACGGACCGTGGTCGGGCTACTGGCGGTCGAACAGCGCCGTCAGCAGGTTGCGCTCGGCGGCGTGGACGTGTTCGGAGAAGGTGGCCGAGGAGATGCCGAGTTCGGCGGCAATTTCTTCGCCCGTCGCCTCGCGTGGCCACTCGTAGTAGCCCGCGGCGTAGGCCGTCCGGATGACCTCGAACTGGCGGTCGGTGAGACCGTCCCGGACCAGCCGTCGGAAGTCGGGCATCGAGGCCAGCGGCGAGACTGCGGGCTTTTCCTGTTTCATCACGAAATCGGTGCCGTCGGTCTCGGCGAGAAAGGACTCGATAATTGGCTGGGGGTCGCGTCGTGGCGGGATATCGGCAACGATCCGGCCCCGACCGTCGCTGGCCCGAACCGTCTGAGGGAGGGCACCGAGTTCGGCGATTCGATGGGCCGGACAGCGGCCCGAAACGAGAAACTCGAACAGGCCGCCGTGGTCGTACTCATCGAGTAGCGTCGCCTCGACGGTCTCGGACTCCTCGACGAGATCCAGAATCGTCCCCGGATCAGTCCCCTGGATGTGGAAAAACTCGGCGTAGTTCGGCCCCGGACGGGGGACCATCTGCGCGAGGTCGAAGGTACACCCGATTTCTTCGGATCCGCGACAGAACGGATACGCAGGACTCTGGACGGCGAACTCGACCTCGACTACGGAGCCAGGGTTATCGGTCATTTGTGATGTGTATCCACACTGTTCAGTAAGCGAAGATATGAATATTGTGGTCGAGTGGCATGCGCGACCAGCGCTCAGCGCTCGGTCCCGCTGAGGTCGGCCGCGAGGACGAAATCCGGCGTCTCTCCGATACCCGCTCGGAGTCGCGCACCGTCAGAGACGTACCGGGCCGTTTCCGGGATCAGCACTCTGATCGTGTCGGCGTTGCGAGTCGACGCGTCGGCAGCAATCCCGTCGAGAAGCGCTCGCCCAGCGTCGAGGTCGTCCCACGCCGCGACGCCGTATTCGGCCAATCGGCCGTCGGACTCGCGTTCGTCGACACGGGTGAGATAGGACAGCCCCTGGGTCCCGCCGGCGTCAGAGACGGTCAACAGCCGATCATCGTCTTCGGCGCGGGCGAGCGTCGACCGGGTGAGATCCCGCAACGCCCACGATTCGTCGGGATCGAGCGCGAGTCCGCCGAGATGATCTCGCGCCGCGCTGGTCGTCCAGTACGTCCAGGCGGCCTCGGCCGACCCGCGGTACTGCTCGAGGGCATCGGCGGCGGTAGCGTCGGGATCGGGCCGGAGCCAGCGGAACTCTGTCACCGGCGCGTAGCCGAGCGCGCGGGACTGCCCGAGTCCGGCCTGATTCCAAGAAAAGACCATATTGCGGACGACCGCCGCGCCGGCGTCGCGAGCCCACGCGAACAGTCGGTCGTTGATCTCTCGACCGATCCCCTCGCCGCGAAAATCGGGGTTGACGCGCATCCCCTGCGCCCAGCCCTCCCACTCGGAGAGCATGACGACCTGCGCGATTCCGGCGATAGCATCGCCCGCGTCGGCGACGAGTGTGTGTCGGTCCTCGCCGCCGATCCACTCGTGGTAGATCTCGGGCAGGTAATCCGAGACCTCGACGTCGAGATCCGACCACGTTCGTTCAGTGAATTCGGCGACAGCGTCGTAATCGTCCGCCGTTGCTGGGCGATACTCGATCCCTCCGCTCGAACGCGACATATCCCCCATAGCGGCGCTACTGACTTGAAAGACAATCCTCTCGTTAGATTCGGAACGGGAGACAGGGCCGCGGCCGCCATCACACGCTCAGCAAGCAGCCACGGCGGGTGTGAGGACTCACTCGAAGCGAATCGAGTCGAGGTCTGTCACCTCGCCGAACAGCCAGTCGGCGTGGTCGAGTGCGTACTCGCGGTCGCCCTCCTCGATGAATCCGATGGCGTCCTCGACCAGCACCGGCCGGTAATCGCGCAAGCCGGCGCTGCCGGCGGTGTGGAGCACGCAGACGTTCGCCAGCGTCCCGCCGAAGACGAGGTTTTTGATGTTGTGTGCCGAGAGGTGCCCTTCGAGGTCGGTCTCGTGGAAGGCGTCGTAGGTGTGTTTGACGACGACGTGGTCTTCCTCGCGAACGTCGAGCCCGTCGACGATTTCGGCCTCCCACGAGCCCTCGACGACGTGTTCTCCCCAGCGCTCGAACTCGTCGTAGTAGTGAGCGTCCTCGAACTGCTCTGGCGGGTGGACGTCTCGGGTGTAGATGACGCCCGCGCCGGCGTCGCGAGCCTTCGCGGCCAGATCGCTACAGGGCTCGATTGCCCCCTCGCTGCCTGGCGCGTAGAGGCCCCCGTCGGGGTGACAGAAGCCGTTTTGCATGTCGACGATCACCACCGCCGTCTGCTCGGGATCGAAGCTCATATCGGAATCTATGTGATCGACTCATATAAACCGGGGCGAACGCGGCCCTTATTTTCGTCGCGTCCAAGAGTCCGATAGATGTCGGGCCGCTCCCGGACCGGATTCGTCCTCGTCGCCGTTGCCCTGCTGGTCGTTCTCGCAGGCTGTAGTACGATTCTCCCCGGCGAGACGAGCCAGCGCGAGGTGCCCGAGGGCTACGGTGAGGTCGGCGGTGTCGCCTACGACGACGAGTTGGATATCGACGCGTCGGACGGGCTCTCCGAGGCCGAACTCGAACGGTTCGCCAACCGGACGATGGCCAGAATCGAGGCCGTCCGAGAGCTGAACTACCAGCGGCCTGTCGATGTGGAGATCATCGACCGGGCGGAGTACCGACAGCAGCGCGAGACGCAGAACTCCCCGACGGATCCGGCGTGGGAAAACCAGATCTGGCGGGCCCTCTTTTTACTCGGCGAGGACCGCGACGCCACAGCGGAGGTCGACGAGGCCTTCGGCGACGCCACGCAGGGGTTCTACCGCGCCGGAACGAACGAAATCGTCATCGTCAGCGACTCGGAGACGCCGACGGTCGACAAGGACACGCTGGTTCACGAACTGACCCACGCGCTACAGGACCAGCAGTACGGCCTCGAATTCGGTCAGCCCACCCACGACGAGCAGGCGGCGTACAGCACGCTGATCGAGGGAGAGGCGGACCTCGTCGCTCACCTCTATCTCGACGAGTGGTGCGAGCAGTGGGACTGTCTCCGCCCCGAGCGGGAAGCCGGCGGCGGATCGAGTGAGCCGGCCCAACTGGCCGAGGAAATCTCGCTGCTCATCGCCCAACCGTACCGACAGGGGCCGACCTACGTGCAGGAACTCAAGCGGTCGGGCGGCTGGGAGGCGGTCAACGAACGCCACGAGAACCCGCCGCGGACCACCGCCGAGATCATCGACGAGGACGGGGTCTCAGAGGCGACCGAGGTCACGATCCCCGACCGGTCGACCGCCGACTGGGAGCGTTTCGATCGGGAGCCGACCGGTGACACCCTCGGCGCGGCGTCGCTGTACGCCATGCTTGCGGCCAACGGCGTCGCCGACAACGACGACCCGCGCCGGTACGACCACCCCGCAGTCCGGGGCTGGACCGGCGACCGGATCGTCCCCTACCACAACGGCAACGAGTACGGCTACGTCTGGGAACTCGCCTGGGAAGACGCCGAGGAGGCCGAGGAGTTCGCCGACGCCTTCGAGCGCGTGCTGGATCGCAACGGCGGCCTGGCCCGCGGGAAATACGACTACATCATCGAGGACGGCGGCTTCGCGGGTGCGTATCGCCTGACCGTCGAGGGTGACCGAGTCACCGTCGTCGGCGGACCGGACCGGGCGGCGCTCGGGACAATTCACGGCGGCTGACGACGCAATCTTTTCCACGGTACCCGTCGAACTACGGATATGACCTCGTTTGATATGCTCTCGCCGGAGACGATCGCGGCGGGGGACGCCACCGACGCCTACTTCGACCGGACCGTCGAGACGCTGGAACACGCCGGACAGAACCCCCACATCGTCGCGGAGGTGACGGCCTCGCAGTTCCCCAGCGGCGACTGGAATCTCTTTGCGGGCATCGAAGACGCCGCACGCCTGCTCGAAGGCCGCGCAGTCGACGTCGACGCGATCCGGGAGGGCCGACTGTTCGACGGCGGCCCGGTGATGCGTATCGAGGGCCCGTATCTCGAATTCTGTCGGCTCGAAACCGCGCTGTTGGGATTGCTCTCCCATCCGAGCGGGATGGCGACGGCGGGACTGGAGGCGCGGATGGCAGCGCCGGACTCGCTGGTGTTGAGTTTCGGGAGCCGACACATCCACCCGTCGCTCGCGCCGATGCTCGAACGCGCCGCGTTAATCGCCGGTCTGGATGGCGTCTCGAACGTCGCCGGAGCGAGGGCGCTCGGCCGGGAAGCCGGCGGGACGATGCCGCACGCGCTGGTCATCGCATTCGGCCGCAACAACCAGGAACAGGCCTGGCAGGCCTTCGACGAGGCCGTCGATCCGGACGTCCCCCGGATCATGCTCTGTGACACCTACTCCGACGAGGTCGACGAATCGATCCGGGCGGCCGAGGCCGTCGATGACCTCGACAGCGTCCGGATCGATACGACCGGTTCCCGCCGCGGTGATTTCGGACACATCCTGAAGGAGCTCCGGTGGAAACTCGACGCCCGCGGCTACGAGGATGTCGGCATCTTCGCCAGCGGCGGCATGGGCCCCGGGTCGATCCGCGAACTACGCGGTGTCGCCGACGGATTCGGCGTCGGCGGCCACATGACCGACGCCGATCCGCTGGATTTCGCGCTCGATATCGTCGAGCGCGAGGGCGAACCGGCGGCGAAACGGGGCAAACTCGACGGGCGAAAACAGGTCTACCGGACGCCCGACGGCGGCCACCACATCGGTTTGGCCGACCACGACGGCCCGGAGGACGGCGAACCGCTGCTGGAGCCGCTGATTCGAGACGGCGAAATTGTGCGGGAGTTCGACATCGACGACGCACGCGAGCGCGCGCTCGCTGACGCGGAACGCGTCGGCTTTGGAGAGTAGTCAGCAGACCGGCTTGGGGTTCATTCCGAGCGATTCGAGCGTCCCGAAATACTCGTCGTAGGAGGCTTCGATGACGGCCGTCGCCGCGCCTTTCGCCCGTTCGTCCTCCTCGTTTGAGTCACACTGTTCGTCGAGCGCGTCGAGAGCGGCCGCGCGGATTTCCTCGTAGTCGTCGCCGAACGACCGGAAAGTACTCGCAGTGCCGGGCTGTGCCTGTCCGGTGAAGTAGCCGCTGGACTGGGTGCTCTTGCGCTCGGCAACCAGCGTCCACCCGACTGTCGCGCCGAGTTGCTCGATCTCTCCGTCCGCGTCGCCCAGCGCGACCACGACGGCCGGCGGATCGCCTGTTTCGTACTCGTCGAGTTCCGCGACGATCTCGTCGTAGTGGTTGCGTGCGCGCTCGGCGGCGTCGGCGAAGACCGCACCGTCCCAGCCCTCGAAGGTCTCGGCCGCAGTGGCGGCGCTGTCCGCGGCGGCGCGGAGCACGGGTTCGGCGTCCATGTCCCCCTCCGTGTCGGCGTACAGCGATTTCGACGAGCCGAGTCTGGAGAGTTCGGTCTGTACCTCCTGTTCGATGGCGTCGAGCAGTTCGGCGCTGTCCATACCTCCGATTCGCTCGCCGCCCGCTTGTATGCATCGGGATCGGTGTCAACCGTCGGTCTACGGGGTGTGTTTGGGATGTGAACCGCGAAACAGCCGGGGTCTTTCGGCGGTTGAGCGCACCGTCGGCGTTTTGGCCGTAGCTTTTCTCTCACACCACTCGAGAGCCTCCTCAAGACTCATCAGGCTCCCGGTCACAGTTACCGATATCCATCGTATGTCCGATGCGCCAATCAGACCGCACGCCGACCAGCACGACGCTATCGACGACCTCCCGCTGATCACCGAGACGGCGGAAGTCACGGAGGTCGAGCGGATGGACCGGGATCGCCGCGGCGAGATCATCGAGGCAGCCAACCAGCACCTCCGCGAGAGCGGCCTCACAGAGCGATACGGCGAACTCGACGGCCCCGAGGACTGGGGGGCACTGGCCGACCGTCTCGGTGCGGACGGCCACGCCGACCTCGCCCGACGGCTGAACACACTGATGCAGCGGTACGAACGGCCAAAACCGATGCTGACCCGCGCCCGCTTTCGGGCCGAGGACGACGTCGACTTCGTCGCCGGCCAGTACATCGGCCTGCGCTATGGCGGGACCAGTCGTGCGTACTCTCTCGCCAACTCCCCGACGGAGGACGAACTCGAAATCTGTGTGCGCCGGGTCCCCGGCGGGAGGCTCTCTCCGACACTCTGTGACGACCTCTCTGTGGGAGCGGAAGTGACTGTCCGAGGACCGTACGGCGAACTCGTCCTCAACGATCACTCCCCGCGGGATATCGTCTTTCTCGCGACCGGAACCGGGGTCGCGCCGCTGAAGGGGATGATCGACTATCTCTTCGAGACCGGCCGCGACGAGTACGAGGGCGAAAAGCGGGATGTCTGGCTCTTTCTCGGGGCCGCGTGGCAGGACGACCTGCCCTACCGCGAGGCCTTTCGTCG
>JBLGCM010000055.1:0-7313 GCA_047617345.1 Natronomonas sp.
GGGAGTTCGGACGCACCGAGGAGGCGCTGGAACACGCCGAACGCGCCGTCGAGATCGACCCCCGATTCGGACAGGCGTGGTACAACCGCGGCTTTTTCCTCAACGAACGCGGCCTCCCCGAAGACGCCCTAAACGCGTTCGACAATGCGACCCGGCTCGGCTACCGGAGCGCCGACTTGCTCGAAGAGAAAGCGATCGCCCTCGAAAAGCTCGGTGAGGACGAACGCGCCGAGGAGGTCGCCGAGGAAGCCGAGGCCATGCGCGCCGACAACGAGGAAGCAGTCATCGGCGAGCAGTTGACGGAGTGAGCGATGGGCGAACTACTGCTGAACGAGCGCGATACCGGCAAGGGCCGACTCGTCTCTCTCTGCGACCCCGAGTTAATCGGTGAGACATTCGAGAACGGCGAGCTGTCCCTCACTGTGAACGCCGACTTCTACGAGGGCGAACCGGCCGACGAGGAAGTCATCGTCGACTCTCTCGCCAAGTGTTCGGTCGCGAACATCGTCGGCACGGAAGCGGTCGATCTCGCAATCGAACACGGCTTCATCGAGGAGGAAAACGTCCTCGACATCGACGGCACACGACACGCACAACTGCTGTGGATGTAAGCCGATGGTCCGCATCTCGAAGCGGCTGACGCCGGCAGGCCCGGCGGCGGTTCCGAGGGGACCCTCACCGTCTTCGTACGACGATACCGCTGCTTGAATCCGGACGCTCTGCTTCTCCTCGACATATCTGCGGAGACGTGACGAATGGCACCACTCTCGTTCCCGCAGGCTCCCGCTCTGATGGCACCGTCGCTGAGACCGGTCAAATCCCCCGATAGTTGCGGTGGTCCGGGACGCGCTCTCGTCCGGACGTAACCGTTCGTCCATCATGTGCACGTTGACGAAGCGATTCGCCTCTGGTCGTCTGGAATGTGGCGGGCTTTTGAACGGAATCAGGCTTCGCCGTAGACCGGAACGGCCGCACCGCTGGTGACCGCCGAGGCGTCGCTGCAGAGGAAGAGAAACACCGCGGCGATGTCTCTCGGATCGACCCACTTCGAGAAGTCGCTGTCGGACATCATCTCGCGGTTCATCGGCGTGTCGATCACGCTCGGCATCACGGCATTGGCTCGCACAGTGCCGAGGTTCTCCTCCGCGATTGTCTCTGTGAGAATGCGAACGCCGGCTTTCGTGGCTCGATAGATGCCATCGCCTTCCCCGCCTTCCAGTGAGGAGCGCGCGGAGACGCTGACGATGGCACCCTCGCTGTCCCGCAGGTGCGACAGGGCGTGTTTCGAGGCCAGAAACATCGTCTTGAGGTTGACGTCGAAAAGGAAGTCGAAGGTACCCTCGTCGGTCTCGTGGATCGGGTCGCCGCCACGCCACGTGCCCGCGACGTTTGCGAGGTAATTCAGTCCGCCGTGGCTATCGACGATCTCCTCGATAGTGGATTCGACGGTCGATTCCTCGGTGAAATCACCCTGGTAGAAATCGATTCGGTCCGGATCCTCCAGCAGGAAATCCTCGCTGTCCGGTTCGATCAGGTCGGCCCCGCAGACCGTCGCGCCCGTTTCGAGATAGGCCTCTGCGATTGCACTGCCGAGCGCGCCGCCGACGCCCGTGACGAGTACCACGTCGCCGCTGAAGTCAAATTCGACTGACATACAGCCGTCTTCGGGCCCGTCTCACATAGTCACTGCGGCGGGATATCTCTCGGGGATACGCTCACAGACTACTGCGACACGCTCGCGCCGAGTCCCGAAAGCATCTCGAAAAAGTCCGGGAAGGATACGTCGACGTGCTCCGCGCCGGTGATGGTCGTCGTGCCCTCGGCGACCAGACCGGCGATAGCCAGCGACATGATGATTCGGTGGTCCGCGCGGCCGTCAACGGTTGCGCCCGACAGCGACGATTTTGAGCCCTCGATGGTGAGCGTCTCTTGCTGTTCGTCGACGGTCGCGCCCATCTTCTCCAAGGCCTCGGCCATTGCACTGACCCGGTCGGTCTCCTTGTACCTGACGTGCTCGCAATCGGTGATCCGGGTCTGTCCGTCGGCGACGGCCCCCAGCACCGCGATCGTCGGGAGCAGATCGGGCGTGTCAGCGACGCTGACCTCGACCCCAGTGAGCGAGCTCTCGGTCACCCCCAACTCGCCAGCACCTTCGTCCCACGCGATATCTCCACCCATCTCGCGGATGATCTCGACGATGGCCTGATCTCCCTGTGCGGTCGGATACGCACCACTGACGGTCAGTTCGTCCTCGCCGGCCAGCACGCCCGCCGCGAGCAGATAGGAGATCGAAGAGAAATCCCCCGGGACAGTGTAGCCGTCGCCGGCGTCGTATTCCTGATAGCCGCCGACCGAGAACCCGCGTTTCGTCTTGCGCGCGGAGACGCCGAACTCGTCGAGGACTTCGAGCGTGATGTCGACGTACGGCGCGGATTTAAGTTCGGTCTGTAGTGAGAGATCGATCCCGGCGTCGGTGACCGCGCCGGCCATCAGCAGTGCAGTGATGAACTGTGAGGAGACATCGCCGGGGATGGCCGCGCTGCCGCCGGTGATCGGGCCGCCGACGACCAGCGGGGCCTGCCCGTTCGAGCGCGTGCTCTCCGCGCGGCCGCCGAGTTGGTCAATAGCGCGAAGGAGCGGTCCCTGCGGCCGCGAGCGCAGCGAGCCGTCGCCGGTCAGGACGGTTAGCCCGTCAGCGAGACTCGCTGTAGCCGTCGTCAGCCGGATCGTCGTCCCGCTGTTCGCGCAGTCGATCACGTTCGGCGGCGTCTCGGGTTCGCCGCCGAATCCCTCGATATCGAGGCGATTTTGAGCCTCGACGTGGTCGACACTCCCGCCGAAGGCCTCGACGGCGCGCATCGTCGCGCGGGTATCGGCACTGATCAGCGGATCGGAAACGGTCGCGCCCTCGGCGTACCCGGCGGCGAGAATCGCCCGGTGGGTGTAACTCTTCGACGGCGGGGCCTGTGCCCGGCCCGCGACTGTCGATTGCGAAATTGTCACGTCCATGCCTGTCGACTGGTCGGCCGGGGTCTTGAGACTGCCGGACCGGGGCGAGAGACCGTCGGTTTCATTTCGGAGCCTCTCGAACAACCGCGTATGGAAGACGACGATCACGAACTCGCCCGACAGGCGGGTTCGGTGCTGACGGAAACCGACGCGATGGTCGCAGTCGCCGAGTCGAGTACCGGCGGACTCGTCGGCTCGAAACTCACGGACATCCCCGGCGCGAGTGGCTTTTTCGAGCGGTCTGTCGTGACCTACTCCAACGACGCGAAACGCGACCTGTTGAGCGTCGATCTCGAGACGCTCGAAACGGCCGGCGCGGTCTCCGCCGAGACCGCCCGCCAGATGGCCAGCGGCGTCCGCGAGAACGCGGGCACGGAGTGGGGCGTCTCGACGACGGGTGTCGCCGGTCCGAGCGGCGGTTCACCGGAAAAGCCGGTCGGAACGGTCTTCATCGGGATCGCCTGCCAGAACGATGGCAGACAGTCCGTCTCGGCGACACGCTACGAGTTCGACGGCGGGCGACTCGAAAACAAAGACCAGTTCGCCAGACAGGCACTGACTGACCTGATCGAGGGCGTCGAATCACGGGACTAACTCCCGGATTCTCACCGATCAGAGCACGCCGAGACCCAACAGAACGAATAGAACGAGAGCGACGGCCGAGACGGCAATGCCGGCGAGCAACGGTTCGTTTTCCCGGGCTTTCTCGTGAATCGGCATCTCCTCGTACTCGACGCGGAACTGCGCCAGATTGGACTGATCGTAGAAGTATTTCGTGCTGTAGAAGAACTGTTCGGTCACGGCACAGCCGGTACAGACTGGCTCACCGACGAGTCGCTCGGTTTTCGTGTGGGCGGGGCAGTTGATACTATCGCAGTTCACACAGTAGGCGAACGGCTCGTCGTCGCTCTCGCCACACTGCTGACAGCGGTGGATTCCATCGTCGACGGTGTACCGTGACGAGCCGGCAGCGTAGTACTCGTAGGGATACGTATAGGAGCCGAAATCGACGCTGGCCCGGATCCGCGGGACGTAGACCGGCGTGATCGACTCGACAGAGATGTCGGACTGGTTTGGCTCACACTCCTTCGTGTAGGTGACGTTGTTGTCGCCGGTGTACCGCACGGTCGTCGTGTGTTTGCGCCGGAGGCGGTCGACAGACCACTCCTTGTATTCGGTCTCGGTCTGTCCGAATCGCTGGGTCGAGAGTTCGGTAAACACCCCGGCGAACTCGTCTTCGTGGAGTTCGATTCGCTGGTCGAGGGCAGCGGTGACGAGTCGCGCCAGCGGTCGCGGCGCTCTCCGTGGGCCGTCTGGCGAGGCCTCGATGACGACCTGATCGCGTTCGCGCACCCGGTGAATCACGCCGACGCTGGTCTCGAAGGTGGCATCGGTCCGGGCAGTAACGGCCACAGTCGGCTGGAAGGAAACCCAGAGTTCGGGGTCGGGAATCGTCGCCGCGTCGACGTTCTCGATATCCCGGAACGCGTCTTCGACGACTCCGCCGGGCCCGCGGGCGGGATCGTACGGCCGGAGGGTCTGCTCACAGAGGATTTCGATCCGGCCGTTGTACAGATCGAGTCCGATATCGTCAGCCAGGTCTCGCAGATCGTCGCCGTCGAGCAGTTCGATGGGATAGGGGTCGCCGCGGGTCTCCAAGTCCTCGGTGTACTCCTCGGCAGGGCCGGTGAATCGACCGGTTGTGGCAACCATTCCGCGTTTCGGTCCGTCGTAGTCGTGGGTCGCAACCGCCGAGTGGAGTTTCTGCACGACCGGCCGGCCAACAGATCCGGTGTGTTTGCACTCGACGACGACGGCTCTGCGCTCCCCGTCGACAGACTCTTCCATGAGGATGTCCCGACCTTCGTCGGCAGTCCGACTGGCTTGGCGGACGTTCTCGTAGCCGAGATCTCGGAAGACCTCTTCCATCACGTCCTCGAACTCGAAGCCCGAGAGGTCGTCGAGTACGGTCATTCGATACCGTGATTGGACCGAATCCACTAATAAGTGTCTGAGACGCGTACCCCTTCTCGATGGACGAACACACGAACGCGTCGGGCGTCGATCCGCCGGCCGAAGACGTTCCGGGGTGGCTTCCCGAGCAGAGCCGGTGGGAACACGCCACGTTGCGCCGGGCGACCGTCCACGGAATTGCCCTGTTCAACGACGGGGCCTACCACGAATCGCACGATTGTTTCGAGGCCGAGTGGTACAACTACGGGCGCGGTACCGTCGAGAGCGCGTACGCTCGCGGGATGGTGCAAGTTGCTGCCGGAGCGTACAAACACTTCGACTGCAACAGTGACAACGGAATGCGGAGTCTCTTCGAGACGGCGCTTCAGTACCTGCGCGCGCCGCCGCCGCAGTTCTACGGCGTCGATTTGCTCGATGTCAGAACGACGATCACGAACGCACTGGACGATCCGACAGTCCTCCAGGACTGGCAAATATCTCTCGACGAGACGTATCCCGTGGCGGAATCTGACGCGTACGAATTCGCCGCAACCGCTGGACGGCGACAGTGACTTCGGCGTTCGCTGAATGGAACGCTTCGCGAAAGGGGAGAGACGACCATCGAACCGCCAGGCAAACCGATCGGGAACACTGAGACAGGTGACGCTTGAACGGGGTGAGCACGAGACACGAACGAAGAGTTGCAAAAAATGAGCGAATAAACTACTTTTATGCCGGAGCGAGTTGAACAGTGAGATGAGGGGAAAAATGCTACTCGAAGATAGAACTTGTTTGGTAACCGGCGGTTCGCGAGGAATCGGCCGCGGGATCGCAGAAGAGTTGGGAGAACACGGGGCGAACGTCGTCATCAACTACCGATCCTCGGAAGACGAGGCCTACGCCGCGCGAGACGTGATCGACGACGGACCTGGAGACGCAGTCGTCGCACAGGCCGACGTCTCGGATTTCGACGAAGTGCAGGCGATGTACGAAGCGGTAAGTAACGAATTCGGTTCTATTGACGTGTTGGTCAACAACGCCGGCATCACGATGGACACGAAGTTCTCGGAGATGAGCCGAGAGCAGTGGGAACGGGTCGTCGATGTCAACCTCGGAGGAGTGTTCAACTGTACGAAAGTCTGCTATGAGGATCTTCGCGAGGCCGAGGAAGGCCGACTGATCAACATCTCGAGCGTCGTCGGTCAGCAAGGTAACTACGGGCAGGCGAACTACGCGACGACCAAAAGCGGACTGTTCGGGTTCACCCGGACGATTGCGCTGGAGATGGCCCGAGCGGGATCGACCGCAAACTGTGTCGCGCCGGGATTCGTCGAGACGGACATGCTGGCGGATGTGCCGGAACGGGTTCGTGAGAATATTCTCGAACGGATCCCGCTCGACCGCTTCGCGGAAGTCGAAGATATTACCGGAATGGTTCGGTTCCTTGCGAGCCACGAATCGAGCTACATGACTGGACAGGTGCTCGGTATCAACGGAGGGATGGAGTGGTGAGCGAAGTACACGTTGCGGGCGTCGGGATGACGAAATTCGGCGCCTCGCCCGAGCGGACTGCGCGAGATCTGTTCGCACAGGCGGCCGGAGAGGCTTTCGACGACTCGGGGATCGATCCCGATGCGGTCGAAGAGCTGTTCTACGGCAACTTCATGGGCGAGTTCGCCGAGACACAGGGGCATCAGGGACCGCTGATGGCCGACGCCGCTGGCGTCTCCGCGCCCGCGACACGGATCGAATCGGCGTGCGCATCGAGCGGTGTCGCCGTCCGATACGGCGTCAACCACGTCCGGAGCGGCGCAGCGGACGTCGTTCTGGTCGGCGGCGCAGAGCGGATGAAAAATCTCTCGACCGCCGAAGGGACGAGGGCGCTCTCGGCGGCCGCCGACGCACTCTACGAGGTCAAAGCGGGCGTCACCTTCCCGGGAGCGTACTCGCTGATGGCGAACAGTTACTTCGACGAGTTCGGCGGCACGCGCGAAGACCTCGCCCACGTCGCCGTCAAGAACCACGACAACGCCGTGAACAACGACCTCGCGCAGTTCAACCGGGCAATCGATATCGAGGACGTTCTCGAAGCGCCGACGGTGAGCGCTCCGTTCGGGCTCTACGACTGCTCGCCGATGAGCGATGGCGGGGCCGCAGCCGTGCTGGTCAGCGACGAGTTCGCCGAGGAACACGACATCGACACCGACGTGAAGATCACCGGTGTCGGGCAGGCCTCGGACTCGCTGGCCTTGCAAGACCGGGTTTCGATCCCGCGGACCCCGGCGGCCGTCGAGGCCGGCCAGACCGCCTACGACGATGCCGGTCTCGGTCCGGAGGATATCGATATCGCG
>JBLGCM010000056.1:0-7295 GCA_047617345.1 Natronomonas sp.
TCTGTAGATCCGATGGAATCCCGTGTTGGCGCTTGAGATCCGTCACGTCCTCGGTTTCGGTTTCCCCGAGCGACGTGTCGAGATGGTCCCGAAGATACGACGCATATCGTCCACAACAGCTACAGCCAGGTGAACTGTATTGCTGAGCGTTCGTCACTGCCAGCGTTCCCTCGATGTTCCACTCGTCCTCACTTGATGATCCTAAACAGCCGGCAATTCCGAGTGTGACTGTCGTCGCACCGTCCCGTAGTAGTCCGCGACGAGTTACGGCCCGTTCCATATGTTCGTCACTTGGTTCGGGGGTATCTATTGTACGTCGGCCTTTCCTGGGGATTGAGAATGGATTCGAACACGACGGCGGTGCTGACCTTCAGTTCCAAAGAGGAAACCACAAAAGACAGCGTCTCGTAGACGTTCTTATGAGGCGAGCCCCATCGGTCGAGGGGACCGCCGTGACGGTTCCAACACGGCGTGCCCGCGACCACGGCTCGGCGTCCCGCCGGCAGCGGCGGGTAACACAGCGACTGTACTCTCGCACTGCTATCTTCGCGGACTGTTTCTACGCTGGGTCTTCGGGCTGTCGCTGTTGTTGACGGATTTCCGTCAGCGAGAGCACCGACCACAGATTGCCCCCACATGACCCAGAGATATGACTCATCAAACCGACTCCAACGCATCGCTCCTCGAAACGATTGGCAACACCCCGATCGTCGAACTCGATTCGACGCCCGACGACGTCTCCGTCTACGCGAAACTGGAGATGTTCAACCCCGGCGGCAGCGTGAAAGACCGCATCGGCAAGCACATCCTCGAACGACTCCTCGAGCGCGGCGACGTTCCGCCCGGCGGCACGATTGTCGAACCGACAGCCGGAAACACCGGCATCGGGATGGCGATCGCCGCCACTCGACTCGGCCTCGAGACGATCTTCGTCGTCCCCCGCGGGTTTAGCCAGGAGAAAGAACGACTGATGGCCGCGCTCGGTGCGGAGATCGTTCACGTCTCCGGTGACACGGGGATGGGCGATGCTGCCGAAACTGCCCACGAGATCGCCGACCAGCACGATGACGCTGTCGTTCCGCAGCAGTTTGCGACGCCGTTGAACGTCGAGGCACACCGCGAGACGACGGGCCAGGAGATTCTCGACACCCTCGGCGAGCACGTCGGCGCAATCGTTGTGGGCGTCGGTTCCGGCGGGACGCTGATGGGGATCGCCCAGGCCGTGCGCGAGCATATTCCCGGTGTTCACGTCGTAGCCGTCGAGCCGGAGGGCTCGACGTTCGGCGAACTCCTGAACCGAGAGCGCGAAGAGGCTCCATACAAGACCGAAGGCATCGGGACACACGACCCGGACGTGACCGAGCTGCTCGATCCAGACGCGATCGACGACATTCGGACGGTTAGCGACCGGGAAGCACACGCCGAAGTGAACCGACTCGCCGCAGAGGAGGGGCACCTCGTCGGCTCCAGTTCGGGTGCGGCGAGTGTCGCTGCACGCGAGGTCGCCGAAGAGGCCGCGGCCGGTGAACTCGATCTCTCGGCACCGGCCGTTGTTACGGTGTTTCCCGATGGCAGCGAACGGTACCTCTCGAAGAACATCTACGGTTCCTTCGAAACCTGGGAGGGGAAAGCATGAGCGACGACCATCAAGACGATACGCGCGACGCTGGCCGATTCGACACGCGGGCGATCCACGCAGGCCAGCGTCCGGATCCGGATACCGGCGCAGTCATGACGCCCATCTACGCCTCGTCGACGTTCGCGCAGGACGCGCCCGGCGATCACCGTGGCTACGAGTACTCGCGGACCGACAACCCGACGCGGGCGGCGCTGGAAGCGAATCTCGCCAGCCTCGAAAGCGGAGCGTACGGACGGGCGTTTGCCAGCGGGATGGCCGCGATCAACACGGTCCTGAATCTGCTCGAAGCAGGCGATCAGGTCGTGGTCGGTGAAGACGTCTACGGCGGGACGCATCGGCTGTTCACGCAGGTCTACGAGGATTACGACCTCGCGTTCGACTTCGTCGACACGACCGACCGCGACGCAGTCGTAGCGGCAGTCTCCCCGGAGACGGAACTCGTGTGGCTCGAGACGCCGACGAATCCACTTCTGCAGGTCGTCGACATCGTAGACATCGCGGAAATTGCCCACGATCGCGGCGCTCTCTGTGCCGTGGACAACACGTTCGCAACGCCGTATCTCCAGCGCCCCCTGGAGTTGGGCGCTGATATCGTCGCTCATTCCCTAACAAAGTACCTCGGCGGCCACTCTGATGTTGTCGGCGGTGCCCTCGTTACCGACGACAAAGATCTGGACGAGCAGTTGGGGTTCTACCAGAACAGCGTGGGGGCGACGCCGGATCCGTTCACGTGCTTCCTCGTCCTCCGGGGAACGAAGACGCTCCCCGTCCGGATGGACCGACACAGTGGGAACGCCCGCGACCTTGCGGCGTGGCTCGACGATCATCCGGCAGTTGGCCGAGTGTACTATCCGGGACTGGATTCCCATCCGCAACACGACCTCGCCGCTACGCAGATGGACGACTTCGGGGGGATGTTGAGCTTCGAACTCGACGGTACCCTGGAGATGGCGGAGACACTCGTTTCCGCGACCGAGGTGTTCACGCTGGCGGAAAGCCTCGGGGGCGTCGAGAGCCTCATCGAACAGCCCGCAACGATGACCCACGCGTCGATTCCACGGGAAGTCAGACAGGAAGCAGGAATCACCGACGGGCTCATCCGCGTAAGCGTCGGTCTCGAAGACGTGGCAGACCTCCGCGCAGATCTCGACCGAGCACTGACAGCTGCAATGCAGTCCTAAGTTAGACACCAAGCATCATTCGAAGCGATCCACGGACGCCCATCGGGAGTCCGATTGCCCCGATAAAGAACGCTATCATCCACCACCACGTGTGATTCATCTCCTCTTTCGCATCAGCGAGATACCACACGATGCCGAGAGTCACGAGCAGCTTGAGGACGAACGTCGATCCGGAGAAGTTTGTGGCTTGGTACACGAAGTTAGTCACGACTAATTTCGGAGAGTACCCGAAGAACGTCACACCGATGAGGTTCTGCGCCGCGTCCCACGTTTGCCCGAAGGCGGCCAACAGGACTATCGGATGCCGAAAGTGTGCGACGGTGACGAAATTCGCTCCCCAGTAGTAGAGACCAGTCACTCCGAGAGCAATTCCCGTCGTTGCCACAGGGACCCACAGGTGGAGCGGTATCGCCGTCGAGAGACCATGCCAAACCGCCCACCCTACGGCACCGAAAGCCCACACCGACCCGACGAGGCCGACCGTTGACGGGATAGAACCGATATTCCAATCACGCGCGACTGCGCCGACGCCGAGCGCAAGGACGGTGACGCCGGTGACGACGAAGTATATCGATGGCGTGATGAACCACACCGCGTAGTCGCCGAGTAGGCCGATATCCTCAAGAGCTCGCATGGCGCCGCCGGCGATAATGATTGGAGCGAACCCGTACGCAAGGCGTGCATCGAACGTGACATCCAACTGGTCGAGATACACTCGTATTCCAGGGAGACTGTATACGACTGCCGCGAGGTATGTCACCGTATTCACAGCGTTGTAACCCTGGACAGCGCGAATACCCTCGTGTGTGACTGGGTGACTAGACGCGTCGGCGACGACTGGTCCCCAGAGGTACTGCCAAATGAACCAGTCGTAGACCAACGTGGGGAATGCGAGGAGGCCCGCACCGATGAGAACGATCGGGGCGAGCAGATACAGCGCCCACCACTTGCGGGAGCCGGTTTCCGGAATGACGGTCTCGACGCGTCGAGTGACAGTACTCACGAGTCGGTCACCTCCAGTCGCCACGTCGTGCTCTGCGAGTGCCCCCATTGTTCGCGTGAGACGTTCGAGAGGCCGTATTGGAGATGGCTGAGGTACTGCGCGACGGCCTTCGGGGAACCGTTGAGGTCGCCAGTAATCTCACGAGCCCGGAGGTATGTCGGTTCGGTACTGGCTGTCTTGACGAGATACTTCCGAACAGTTCTACGGGAAATCTTGGACATCGGATGAGGGTAACGTTCAGCGGAGGCGGCCGAGAAGCTTGTAGTCGTGATCAGGCGTGTACCGGCGGAACAGCAGGCTGTTCGATAGCACCGATACGCTGGAGAAGGCCATCGCAGCGGCGGCCAGCACCGGCTGCAGGAGGCCGAGCGACGCCAGCGGAATCATCGACGTGTTGTAGCCGAGCGCCCACACGAGGTTCTGCTTGATCTTCTGGAGCGTTGCGTCCGAGATGCGGATCGCCTTCACGACGTCGACGGGGTCGTCCCGCATCAGCGTGACGTCTGCGGCTTCGATAGCGACATCCGTCCCGGAGCCGATGGCAGTCCCAACGTAGGCGACTGCGAGTGCAGGGGCGTCGTTGACGCCGTCCCCGACCATCATCGCCTGCCGCCCTTCGTCCTGGATGGACTCCACAGCATCGGACTTGTCCTCGGGGAGGACTTCCGCGCGGACGTTGTTCGGGTCGATACCGACCTGGTCGGCGACTGCGCGGGCCGTCCGCTCATTGTCGCCGGTGATCATCATCACGTCGACGCCACGCTCCTGTAGCTGGCTCACGGCGTCCTTCGCGCTCTCTTTGATCGTATCGGCATCAGCGACCACGCCAACTAGTTCATCCTCGTACGCGACGAGCATCGCTGTTTTCCCTTCCTTCTCGAGACGCTCCATCGTCTCTTCGGCGGGCGAGGGATCGATCCCGTTGTCACGCAGGAGCTTCCGATTGCCGACCAGCACCTCGCTGTTACCGACGGTCGCTTTAATGCCGTGTCCGGGAACGTTCTCGAAGTCGTCGGGATCGGCCACGTCGAGCCCACGGTCGTGGGCCCCTTTCACGATAGCCCGAGCGAGTGGGTGTTCACTCCCACTCTCGGCCGTGGCTGCGAGCCGCAATACGTCGTCTTCGCTGAGACGGTCCCGGGCAGTCAGCTGTCCGCCATCGGCAGCGGTGTCACCGCCGTCCGTCATGGGTTGCCCGTCGCCGTCGAATACGACCACGTCGGTCAGCTCCATTTCGCCTTTTGTGAGTGTGCCCGTCTTGTCGAAGACGACCGTGTCGACATCCTTCGCGCGTTCGAGGATGTCGCCGCCCTTGAACAGTACTCCGTTCTGGGCACCGATCGTGGTTCCGACCATCGTGGCAGCCGGGGTGGCGAGCCCGAGCGCACAGGGACAGGCGATGAGCACCGCCGACGCGAACACGATGATCGCAAACTCGAAGACAGAGACCCCGCCGGCGGCGACGGGTCCGTCAGCGACGAGGCCCCACACCGGGAGCCAGTCGACGAAGCCGGCGAGCGCCTCGGGGAACAGGAACCAGACGACGCCCCACAGGAGGGCGTTCGCAATGACCACCGGGACGAAGTACGCCGAGATGCGATCCGCGAGGTTCTGGATGTCGGGCTGGCGGGACTGGGCCTCCTTGACCGTCTGGACGATCTGTTGGAGCGCCGTGTCTTCACCCACCTTCGTCGCCTCGACGACAAGGACACCATTCTCGTTGATCGTCGAGCCGACGACTTCGTCACCCTCGCTCTTCTCGACGGGGACGGACTCGCCAGTGACCATCGACTCGTCGACCGCCGACTGTCCATCGACGACCACGCCGTCGGTCGGGATCTGCTCGCCGGGCCGAACCTTCATCCGGTCGCCGACCTCGACGTCTTCAAGGGGGATCTCCTCCTCGTTGCCTTCCTCGTCGACGAGCGTCGCCGTCTCGGCCTCCATCTCCAGCAGTTTGCGGAGCGCTTCGCCAGCCTGCCCTTTCGATCGGGCCTCGAGGTAGTTCCCGAGCGTGATAAACACGAGGATGAGCGCGGCCGTGTCAAAGTACAGGCCGCCCGCGATTAGCCCGGAGAGGACAGCCACTGAGTAGACGTACGCGGTGGTCGAACCAAGCGCGATGAGCACGTCCATGTTGGCGCGGCCGTTCTTCACGAGCGCCTTGTAGGAGTTCTTGTAGAACGGCCAGCCGAGCACGGCCTGGACGGGCGTCGCCAGCAGGAACTCAACCCAGCCGAACTCAATACCAAAGACGCTCTCGGGGATGAGTCCGCCACCGAGGAGGAACTTCTCGACGAGGAAGAACAGCAAGGGGGCGGACAGCACGGCGCCGAACAGGGTGAGCCGGAGCTGTTTCCGAATCTCGGCCTGCCGGGCAGCATCACGTGCGTCTTGGCCCGAATCCTCGTCGGTATCCTCTTCGCGAACGGGAGAGTAGCCAGCGTCCTCTATGGCATCGTACAGCGCATCGATCGACACCTCTGCCGGATTGTAGGTGACCTGTGCCTCGTCGGTCGCGTAGTTGACCTCGGCGTTGATGACGCCTGCTGTATCCTCGAGGGCTGTTTCGTTCGTCTCGGCGCAGTTGGCACACGTCATATCGGAGATGGTGATCGTCACCGTCTCCGAGACGGCACCGTAGCCAGCCTCGTCGATCGCGCCGTAGATTTCTTTGAGCGATACCTCGTCGGGATCGTAGGTGACGGAGCCCTCGTCGGTGGCGAAGTTCGCGTCCGCCTCCGATACCCCGTCGAGGGATTCGAGAGTGTCCTGGATCGTCGCCGAACAGTTGGCGCAGGACATCCCCGTGATATCGAGATGGATTGTTTGGCTTGTCATGCTTAGTCTACTATACGGGGTCTAGGTTTAGACGATTTGCTGCTTCGAGGGGTGGGTTTTCGACCGCGGGAAAATTTGGATTCCAAAGAGCGCGTTATGCTCCCTCTTCGAGTCGCTGATACCTGTCTTCGAACCGCGCAAGACAGGATGGACAACAGAAGTGATAGATCTCGCCGTCGATTCGCGTCGTCTCTCCCTCATTATCGACGGTGTTGTTACATTCGGCACAGGTGAGCGCAAATTCGACGCCATCGACGGACGGCGTCCATTCGATCTCGTCGATTAGCGTGACGGTGTAATCCGCTACATCGACCTCGTTGAAGAGCCCATCTACCCACTGACGAACGTTCTGGGCTTCGACACGGGCATAGAACCAAAGATCCCCTTCTGAGGTCGTGAAGACGTGTTCAACGCCGTCGGATTCCCGGACTTGATTGCGGGCGGTCTCCAGCGATGCTGAGCCGATTTCAGCCTGAATAAATACCGGAACGCCAGCCCGCAGATGGGCTCGGTTGACGTCAATCGTGAAGTTGTTAATGATGCCAGCTTCCTGTAATCGCTTCACCCGGTCAGAAACGGCTGGCCCCGACAAGTCGACCTCCTCGCCAATATCGCTGAACGGGCGGCGGGC
>JBLGCM010000057.1:0-7222 GCA_047617345.1 Natronomonas sp.
GGAGAGCGAAACGCAGAGTCAGACCCGGGTAAACGGCCACAAGCCACTTACAGACGCCTCGGGTACGTGTTCGTGTGCCTTCCCCACTGTTTATCGGCCCGCTCGGCTTTCTCATCTCGGCGCTCGTCGTCATCGTACTGGTGCTCGTACTCCTGCGAGTCGTCTTCGCGCTGGCGTGGCGACTGATCGTCATCGCTGCGGTCGTTCTCGGAGTGCTCTGGCTGCTCGGGGCGCTCGGTATCAATACGCCGGGTCCGACGCCGTTCTGAGAATCCCGCGTTCCCGGTCAGTACTCCCGCTCGATGAGGTAATCCGCGATATCGTCGAGCAGGTTGTGAGCTTCGTTGTCGGGCAGCGTTTCGAGATGTGATTTGCCGCTGGCGACCAGGTTTTGAGCCGTCTTCCGGGCGTACTCGATACTGCCGACTTCCTCCAGTTTGGCGACGGCCTCGTCGATTTCGGCTTCGGTCACGTCTTCGACCGTCTCCGTCGAGATCAGGTTGTCGACATCGATACCCTGATCGCGGGCGTGGACGGTGATGATCGTCCGCTTGCCCTCGACGAGGTCGCTGCCGCGCTGTTTGCCCAGTTTCTCCGTCGGCGTCGTCAGATCGAGCAGGTCGTCCTGAATCTGGAAGGCGCGGCCCACGTCCAGCCCGTAGCTGTGCAGCGGATCGACCGCGTCGTCGTGGCCCAGAAGGACTGCGGGAATACTCGCCGCTGCAGCGTACAGCACTGCCGTTTTCAGTTCGACCATACTGAGATACTCGTCGGGCGTGACTGCCGCGCGCTTCTCGAACTCGATGTCCAGCGACTGTCCCTCACAGATCTCCGTGCAGGTCGTCGCCAACTCCGACAGCGCTCGGACCGAACGGTCGGCCGGCGCGCCCGTTTCGAGCATGTTCTCGAAGGCCTTCGAGTACAGGGTATCGCCGGCGAGAATCGCCGTCGAGAGGTCGTACTCCCGGTGGACCGCCGGAACGCCGCGGCGCATGTCGTCGTCGTCCATGATATCGTCGTGGATCAGGGTGAACGACTGGATGATTTCGATGCTGACCGCGGCGGCCATGATATCGATTACACTGCCGTCAGCAGCGGGGAACTCCCGGTAACTCTTCGATTCCGGTTCCACGTCTGCGAGAGACTCGGCGGCCAACAGCAGGATAGTCGGACGGAGCCGCTTGCCGCCGGCTTCGAGCAGATATCGGGAGGCCTCGTAGAGCCGCTGGGGTTCGTCGATCGGCAGATCCTCGCTGATCGCATCGTTGACCTGTCGCCGTCGCCGTTGGAGTGCGGCTTCGACTGCCTGCTGGCGGGACATGATTACTCGACCAGCGTGATGAGGTTGCCGTTGCGGGTCACGTGCAGATCACGGCCCATCTTGTAGCCCTGATTCTCAGCGAGGTTGACGTACTCCGAGAAGCCGCTCATGTCTTGGTGGGCCGGGATGACGTTTTGCGGTTGTAGCGCATCGAGCATCTCGTAGTGGCCTTCGCGGTTCAGGTGGCCGGAAACGTGGATATCGTCGTAGATCCGCGCGCCCTGCATCCCGAGCAGTTTCTCGGACTGGTAACGCTGGCCTTCGTTCATCGGTTCGGGGATGACTCGCGCCGAGAACAGCACCTTGTCGCCGTCGTCCAGTTCGTACGGCGTTTCGCCCCGTCCCATCCGGGTGAGCATCGCCCGCGGTTCGCCCTGGTGGCCGGTGACGATAGGGAGGTAGTTCTCTTTCCCCTCGTTCATGATCCGCTTGAAGGTCCGGTCGACCGATTTCCGGTGACCGTACATCCCCAGGTCTTCGGGGAAGTCGACGAAGTCCAGTCGCTCTGCGGTTCCGGAGTATTTCTCCATCGACCGGCCCAGCAGCACTGGCTGACGGCCGATATCGTCCGCGAACTCCACGAGTGACTTCACACGGGCGATGTGACTGGAGAATGTCGTGGCGACGATGCCGCCGTCGTACTCCTCGATGCTGTGCATCACGTCCTTGAGGTGACGACGAGCGACCGACTCCGAGGGCGTGCGGCCCTTCTTGCCCGCGTTCGTACAGTCCTCGATGTAACAGAGGACACCGTTGTCCTCGCGGCCGATCTCGCGGAACCGCTCGATGTCGATGGGATCGCCGATGACCGGCGTGTGGTCCATCCGTTTGTCCAGTCCGTAGACGATTGCCCCCTCCGGCGTGTGCAGGACTGGGTTGATCGCGTCGATGATCGAGTGAGTGACGTTGACGAACTCCAGTTCGTTCTTGTCGCCAATCGACATCGTCTCGCCGGCCTCCATCTTCACGAGGTCGTTCTGGACGCCGAACTTCTCCTCGCCCTGAATCTGCTGTTTGACGAGTTCGATCGTGTACGGCGTCGCGACGACCGGCGCGTCGTAGCGGTGTGCCAACTTCGAGATAGCGCCGATGTGGTCGAGGTGGCCGTGTGTCGGCACGATGGCCTTCACGTCACCCTCCAACTCGGACATGATCCGGTCGTCCGGGATCGCGCCCATGTCGATCAGATCCAGCGAGTGCATCCGCTCCGTTTCCACGTTGTCGTGGATCAGTACCTTCGAGAGGTTCAGGCCCATATCGAAGACGACGACGTCGTCGCCCGCGCGTACTGCCGTCATCTGACGCCCGACCTCTTCGTATCCGCCAATCGTTGCGATTTCGATTTCCATAGTGATCACGCCGAGGCGATCACCACGCTCGGGCAACCGGCAACCACAAACACGGCCGACTATCCGGCCATCCGGTGGTCCCGACACTGTCGGTCGGCCGCCGTCGGACGGATCGGCCAGCGGCCGGATCCGCCGTCGGTGGCGGCGCGCCGGTCGCCGTTTCCCCGTGGCGACCGTTCGCTCGGATACGCGCAAGTCGTACCGCAAGCCTAAAAAGAACGTCGGTTGGTCGATTCTCACTCGTCGTCGAAACTATCTGCCAACGGGTCTGAACTCGAATCGCCGGCGGTTTCGACGTTTTCGCGGCTCTCTGCAGACCGCTCGTCAGAGTCGTCCGGTTGCTCGTCGAGACCCGACTCCTCGGCCTGTGTTTCGGTATCTCCGAAGACGATTTCCTCGGCGGTCTGCTCACGACCGGTGGCCTCGTCGCGTCGCTTCTGTGGCTGCTCTCGGGTCGCCGTCTGCTTCGACGACGCTGGCTCCGCCGTCGGTCGTTCCTCGGCGGGCTGCGGTGTGGACGCGGTGCCGGACTGGGGTCGTGTGGTTGATGGTTCCCGCGAGGACTGCTGCTGTGAGTCGACTGACTCAGCCGGTTGATCCGTCGCCTCGGTGACCGGCCGCTCCTGTTCGGCTGCCGAGTCGTCGCCGGCGGCCTCATCGGCCGCGGCCGAACCGTCGGCGATATCGACGACTCCTTTCGAGACGCCGTCTGCGATCAGCTTGTAGACGATGGCAAACTGACCGACGACGAGGATGCTGAGTCCGAGACTGCCGAGGACCAGACCACCGGCGACGGACGCCGTCTCCGCTGACCCCGATCCCCACCACGCCCGAATCTCCGGGGCGGCGAGTGCGACACCACCGCCGAGCGCCCCGCCGCCGATCAGTAAAACCAACAGGAAAAGCCCGAACAGCCGGCTGCCGTATTTGAAACTCTCTGCAAACGATGTCGTAGCCATACCGTGAGCAAGGTCTGAAACCCGTAAATGCATTTCGGCGGGATCTGCCGGCCGTCCCGCGCACGCAAGCCCTTTGGGAGTCACGGGCGAACGGGTCGGTATGCGAAGCGGCGTCGTCGTCGCCGGCGGGTTCTCGACGCGATTCGGCGAGGTCGACAAGCCCGTCGCCGAGTTGGCGGGCACGCCGCTGATCCGCCGCGTCGCCGACCGCATCGAGGGCGTCGTCGACGAACTCGTCATCAACTGTCGGGCCGACCAACGGTCTGCTATCGCGGCGGCGATGACTGGATACGCGCTCGATATCGAGTACGCGCTCGACGAAGATCCGGATCGCGGTCCGGTTGCCGGCGTTCACTGCGGTCTATCCGCTGCGAGCGGAGAATACGCCGTCGTCGTCGCCTGTGACATGCCCTTCGTCGACCCGGCACTGGTTCGACTGCTGTTCGAGCGAGCCGACGGCACGGGCGGGGCGATTCCGCGGTTGGACGGTCGCGTTCAGCCCCTACAGGCAGTTTACCGCCGTGAGCCGATGCGCCGGGCCTGTGCGGCGGCGCTGGACCGCGGCGAACGGCGACTGGTCGCGGTTCTCGAACGTCTCGAGTCGGTCTTCGTCGAGAAATCCGAAATCGAAGCAGTCGCCACCACCAGAACGTTCGAGAACATCAACACCCGCGAGGACCTCCGCGCCGCTGTCGACCGACTCGACATCGAGCGGCCGAGCTAGCGCCGCTTCTCATCTGACGACAGTTCCCGCCCGGCCGGTTTCCAGAAACTCCGCCAGCGCGTCGGGATCGAAAATCGAGGCGGGCGTGTCGAGTTCGAGTAGCCGTTGTACTTTCGCGGCCATCCCGCCGGTGACATCCGTCGACTCGCTGCCTCCGAGCACGTCCGAAACGTCCGCGAAGGCCTCGATTTCGTCGATGATCTCGCCGTCGTCGTCGAGGACGCCCGGGACCGTCGAACAGAGGCCGACGCGGTCGGACCCGAGCGACTGAGCCAGCGACACCACGATATCGTCGCCGCTGAGTATCGTCGCCCCCCTCCCGTCGTGGACGATTGGGTCTGCCTGCACGACCGGCAGGAATCCCTCTTCGAGCGTTGTTGTGAGGGTCTCAGCCGGAAATACCAGTCGGCCGTCTCTCTCACGGTGGGCGACCGACAGGGGGCTGACTGGAATCGCTGCCACGTCGCGTGTTTGGAAGGTGTCGACCACGGCCTCGTTGAGCGCCGTCATCGCGCGGTGGACATCGTTGACAGCCCGCGGGTCACGGGTTCCCTCGGTCTTCGAGTAGCCGTGATTGGCCGCGTGGTGATGGCCGAAACTCCCGCCGCCGTGGACGACGACGAACGTGCCGGGTTCGTAGCGGTCGATAACGGTTTCGACGACAGCCTTGAGCGCGGCCTCGTCGACCGTCTCGGGCTGGTCTTTCTCGGTGACGACGCTCCCGCCGAGTTTGAGAACGGTGACCATCACTCGCCCCCCTCGACCCGGACGCCCTCGCCGTCGAGTTGGGCGCGCAGCGCCTGTTCACAGCCCGGCGTGTACTCCAAGGCGGTGATCGTCTCCGGCGAATCGTCGAGCGCGACGATACAGCCGCCGCCGCCCGCGCCGGTCAGTTTCGCCCCGTCCGCTCCGGCGTCCCGTGCCGCCCAGACCATCGCATCAAGCGAGCGAGAGGAGACACCGAGCGCCGAGAGCAGCCCGTGGTTGAAGTTCATCAGCTCGCCGAGCTCCTCGATATCTCCCGCGGCAAGCGCTTGCTCCCCGTTTCGGACGATATCCCCGATTGCCTCGACCGTATCGGCGGCGAAGTCGTACTGCTCGCGCAGGTCGCGGACGCCGGCAACGAGGGCGCCGGTATCGCCCGCGCCGCCGTCGTATCCGATGACGAGGGGGAGATTTGGAGTGCCGATCTGTCGGCAGTCGTCGCCCTCGACGCGGACGGCGCCACCCATCGCCGAGCAGAACGTGTCCGCTCGGGAAGCCTGTCCGTCCTGCACCTCGTGTTCGACTCGGTAGGCGCGTTCAGCGATCTCTTCGGCGGAGAGTTCGACGCCGAGTTCGCGCGTGCCGGCCTCGATGGCCGCGACGGCGACGGCCGCCGAGGAGCCGAGCCCCGCACCGAGGGGAATCTCGCTGTCGATCCGGATCTCGAAACCCGCGTCCTCGACGCCAGTCGCGTCCTCGACCTGGGCGATTGCTTCGTTGACGTAGCCCATCGCCGCGTCGACGAGCGAGTTCGAGACATCGATATCCGGTCGGCCCGAGGCGTCGCCGTCGTACTCGACTGCAAAGCCGTCGAGCGAGAGGTCGTTCGCCTGGACGCGCAGCCCTTCTTCCCGCTCCGTGACGGTGACTTTCGCCCGTAATTCGATTGCACACGGGACCGCTGGTTCGCCGTAGACGACCGCGTGCTCCCCGAAAAGATACACCTTGCCGGGGGCGCTGGCTGTGACCATGCCTGTCTCTGTGAGGGGGAGAGTGTTTTAGATGTCGGTTTCCACGGCCCTACCCAGTCGGGTACCAAGCGAGTTCGTGATCGGCGGTAATCGAGACGCTGACCGGCTGCCCGTGCTCGAAAGTCTCGACGTGGTTGTGCAGGCAGCGAAGCGTGGTGCCACGTTCCAGTTCGACGCCGTAGACGAAGTTCGGGCCGTTGTACTGTCGGTTAACGACCGTCCCGTCAGCGGTCGCTTCGTTGGCTGGGACGGCTTCGAGGTCGTCCGGGCGCACGAGAATATCGATCCGGGCGCCGTCGTAGGCGTCGACGGGGCCGTTGAGTTGGTTGGTGTCTAACTGCTCCAGTTCCGTCTCGACGGTGTCACCGCGGACCCGCCCGGTCAGGAAACTCGCCCGCCCGAGAAAACTCGCTACGAAGCGGGACTCGGGATTCTCGAAGACGAGTTCGGGCTTGCCGACCTGTTCGAGGTGGCCGTCGTTCATGATCGCGACGCGGTCGGAGATCGACAGCGCCTCCTCCTGGTCGTGGGTGACCGAGATGGCGGTCACGCCGGCTTCCTTGAGGATCCGACGGACCTCCTGGCGCATGTCGATCCGCAGGCGAACGTCGAGATTCGAGAACGGTTCGTCGAGCAACAGGATATCCGGTTCCGGGGCCAGCGACCGGGCCAACGCGACCCGTTGTTGCTGGCCGCCGGAAAGCGATTTTGGATACTTCTCGCGGTGTTCTTCGAGATCGACCAGCGCGAGCAGTTCGTCGAGTCGCTCCGCCTGGTTCTCGCTGTCCCAGTCGTCGATCCCGAAGGTGATGTTCTCGCCGACGGTCAGGTGGGGAAACAACGCGAACTCCTGAAACACGAGGCCGACGTCGCGTTCCTCCGGTGGGACGGCCGAACTTCCATCGGCCACCGTCTCCCCGGCAATCGTCACTTCCCCGCCGCTCGGGTGCTCCAATCCGGCGATCATCCGAAGGGTTGTCGTCTTCCCACACCCCGACGGGCCCAGAAGCGTCAGCAGTTCGCCCTGCTTGACGGACAGCGAAAACTCCTCGACGGCCGTCTCGATACCGTACTCCCGGGTCAAGCCCTCGAGTTCCAGCACGGTTTCGTCGGTCTCTGTCTCCTCGTCGGTG
>JBLGCM010000058.1:0-7209 GCA_047617345.1 Natronomonas sp.
CCCCCGTCGTCGTGAAGCCGCTCATCGACTCGAAGACGGCGTTGATCGGATGCGCAATCGTCCCCGCGCCGGCGAGAAGATACGGGACAGCACCGATCAGGGCGGCCCCCAACCACGCCAGCGCGACGAGCAACAGCGCCTCCGGCGGCTTGATGTCGCCGTCGGTATCGAGCTGTTCCAAGGCGAACCCGACGGTGACGGCGATAGCCATCGACGCGAGAAAGACGAGCGTGTCCTCGCCGTAGACGAGACTGGTCACCAGCGGAACGACCATCGCCACCGCGAGCCACTTGATGACCGTTCCCGTCAGCGCGACGCTCTGTCGCCAGTCGACATACGTTACCACTCTCTCTCACCTCGCTTTCCCCGGGGTGGAACTTGCTGCACACCTGTTAGAGATTTGCCGCTACACTTATTCCTATCCACTCGGCGGAACCGTTTCCCGAGTGCTGGTCCCCGAACGGCTGACGACCGCTACCCCTCAGCGACACACATTTACAACCACGCCGAATCAACATCCAGTATGACCGACGAGACCCGCGATTTGCTCGCACACGTGCTCCTCCCGCTCGCCAACAAAGAGGACGCCGTGCGAACGGCCAGCGCACTCGAACCGTACGACCCCGAGAAGGTGACCGCTCTCCACGTCGTCGAGAAAGGCGGGGGCGTTCCGGACAAGACGCCCGTCGAACAGTCCGAGCAAGTCGCCGAAGAGGTCTACGAAGCGGTCCGGACGGTCTTTGCCGACGCCGCCGAACGCACCGCCTATAGCCGCAACGTCGTCGACGCGATCTTCGAGGCGGCCGAGCAAGTGGATGCGAGCGCAATCGCCTACCAAACCCGCGGCGGCGGCCGAATCGCGCGGTTTCTCTCCGGCGATCCCTCGCTGAAACTCGTCACCGAATCCGACCGGCCGGTGATCGCGCTGCCGCGTGTCGAGTCGGAGGGGTAGCTCACTCGGTCGAGAACTCGAATCTGGCCCCGCCCTCGCTGCTCTCCGTCGCGTCGATCACCAGCCGCGTGCGTCAGCGATGCGGGAGACGATCCCCCGTCGTTCCCTCCGGACGGGACGAACTCTTCCGGAGCGGTCTTGCTGCCGGCAAACCGTTCCGCCGGGGTTGAAAACGTGGGGATTTTAAACGCTCGTATCGAACTGCCCGCAAGGTCGATATCTATGGAGATGCCACGACGGATGAACACGTACTGTCCGCACTGTAACGAACATCACGAACACGAGGTCGAGAAGGTCCGAACCGGCCGCTCGTCGGGAATGAAAAAGGTCAACGACCGCCAGCGCGAGCGCCAGTCTGGCATCGGGAACGACGGCAAGTTCTCGAAGGTCCCCGGTGGGGACAAACCCACCAAAAAGACCCAGTTGAGCTACCGCTGCAGCGAGTGTGGGAAAGCCCACCAGCGCGAAGGATGGCGCGCCGGCCGACTCAAATTCCAGGAATAACAATGGCAGGAAGCTTCTACACCGTTGCCTGTCCGGACTGTGACAACGAACAGACTGTCTTCGGGAAAGCCGCGAGCACCGTCGCGTGCGCGGTCTGCGGGCACACGCTCGCCAAGCCGACCGGCGGTGAGGCGATACTCGAAGGCGAGGTCGTCGAGACCGTCGAGGCCCGATGAAATACAGCGGCTGGCCCGAATCCGGCGAACTCGTCGTCGGCCGTGTCGACGAGATAGAGGACTTCGGCGTGTTCGTCGATCTGCTCGAATACGAGGACAAGCGCGGCCTCTGTCACATCAGCGAGGTCGCCTCCGGGTGGATCAAAAACGTCCGCGATCACGTCAACACCGACCAGCGCGTCGTCGCGAAGGTGCTCGATGTCGACGAGAGCGCCCAGCAGATCGATCTCTCGATTAAAGACGTCAGCGACCACCAGCGCAAAAACAAGATCCAGGAGTGGAAAAACGAGCAGAAGGCGGACAACTGGATGGAAATCGCCTTCGGCGAGGATATCTCTGATGAGGAGTACTCGGCGATTGCGAACACCATTCTCGCCGACTTTGGCTCGCTGTACGACGGCTTCGAGCAGGCGGCGATCCACGGCCGCGAAGCCCTCGAAGACGTGGACCTGGACGACGACCAGATCGACGCTATCGTCGAGACCGCACGCGATAACGTTTCGGTACCGTACGTCACCGTCAGCGGGTACGTCGATCTCACCTGCGGGACCGGAGACGGCGTCGATGCCGTCCAGGAGGCCCTGCAGGCTGCCGAAGGAAACGGCGATATCCCCGAGGAAGTCGAACTGAAGGTCACCTACGTCGGTGCGCCGGAGTACCGTATCGAGGTGCAAGCGCCCGACTACAAAACCGCCGAAGATCAACTCGAAGCCAGCGCTGAGCGCGCGCGAGCGAGCATCAGCGACCACGGCGGATCGGGCGAGTTCCACCGCGAACGCCGCGCCGACGACGAATAACCGGATGAAATCCGATATTCGCGTCTGTTCTGCGTGGGAATCGGCTCACGAGCGGCCGGTCTACACCCTCGGTGAGTCCTGTCCCGAATGTGGTAGCGAAGCGGTCAACAGCGCCCCCGCGCCCTTCTCGCCGGAAGACCCATATGGGAAGTATCGACGCGCTCTTAAGCGGCGCAACCGGGAGTGAGTGTATGGATGAGTTCGAGGTCGAAGCAGTTGGGGAACTAGATCTATCAGATCCAGTCTTCGTCGAGGGGTTGCCGGGCGTCGGTCACGTCGGCAAACTCGCAGCGGAACATCTCGTCGAGGAACTCGACGGTGAGTTGGTCCGCCGTGTATACTCGACACATCTGCCGCCGCAGGTCAGCGTCGACGATGGCCGCACCCAGTTGGCGAGCACGGAGATTCACGCCGTCTCCGCTGACGACGTAGATTTGCTCGTCCTGACCGGTGACCACCAGGCACAGGACACCGTCGGCCACTACGGGCTGACCGACGCCGTCCTCGATATCGCCGCAGAGTTCGACACACAGCGAGCCTTTGCGCTGGGCGGCGTGCCGACCGGCGAACTGATCGAGGAGTACGACGTAATTGGCGCGATCAACGACGACGACCAGCGCGAGGAACTCGAAGAGGTGGGCGTGGAGTTCCGCGGCGACGAACCCGCTGGCGGTATCGTCGGCGTTAGCGGCCTTCTTTTGGGGTTAGGCGAGCGCCGCGGCCTGCCAGCGGCCTGCCTGATGGGCGAGACCAGCGGCTATCTGGTCGATCCGAAGAGCGCGCAGGCAGTGCTGGAAATCCTGCAGGAGACCATCGGCTTCGAGGTCGATTTCAGTTCGCTCGAAGACCGAGCAGAGGAGATGGAGGAAGTCGTCCGCAAGATCCAGGAGATGGAGCAGGGCACGCCGACGCCGTCGGACGAAGATCTGCGATACATCGGTTGAGCGGCTTGCTCTGCGGTTCTACTGTTGTTTTTGGTTCCGGATCAAAGTAGCGGTCGCTCCGGGCGCGGAAACCGGGAGAAGACCGAGTCGTTACGCGATGAGTTCTTCTTGACCGCGCTCGACCTTGATGCGACACGGCGGCGTGATCTTGTTGTACGCGCGGCGGTAGGCCTCCTTGACGGCCTCGGCCTGGTCGACGTCACAGTAGGCCGTGAAGAGTCGTTCGCCGGCCTGAATTCGCGCGGCGGTGCCGACGATTTTCCCGAAGGACTGACGCATTCCGTCGGAGACACGGTCGGCCCCGGCACCGGTCGCCTGCTTGTTCTCACGGAGCACCTGGTGGGGGAACTTCCGGAGCACCATCTTGTAGTTGTGCTCGCCGAGTTCCTGAATCAGGTAGCGGTTCGCGGAGAGCCGAGAGGCTTCCAGCGAGCCGTGTCGGAGCTGGACCGTCTCCTCGACGACCAGCGAAATCTGGACGGGATAGTCCTCGGGGTCTTTGTTCCTGTCGCCCATCTGGTGCTGTGCAATCTTCGAGCCGGGGATGCCCGTGATATACTCTCGGCGCGTGTACGCGGGCTTGTCGATGTCCCGGTACATCGAGGCTGGCTTCTCAGACATAATTTGCTCTTAACCGAACGTGGCCAACAGCGAGGATAAAGCCTTCGGAGTCGGGTCGTCTTGTCGACTCATCGCACACGGTACTCGTCTTCAGAAACGGACATGACGGTGACGGGGGACACACTACCGACCTTATGTGTCAACAGGCCCAACAGTGGGTATGAACATGCTCGTCGACGGCGAGTGGCGCACCGACGCATACGAGACGACCAACGAGAGCGGGGAGTTCGAGCGCTCGGAAACTTCGTTCCGGGACTGGATTCGCGACGACCCCGATGCCCGCTTCCAGCCAGCGGCCGGCCGGTATCATCTCTACGTCTGCAACGCCTGTCCGTGGGCCCACCGGACGATGCTCATTCGCAAACTCAAGGGCCTCGAAGACGCCATCAGTATCGATTACGTCGATCCGTTCCGCGACGATGGCGGCTGGCAGTTCACCCCCGAGAAGGAAGGCTGCACGCCCGACAGAGTCAACGGCAGCGACTACCTCCGGGAGGTCTACCAGGCAGCCGATCCGGACGTGACTGGCCGCGTGACCGTGCCGGTGCTGTGGGACAAACAGGAAGAAACCATCGTCAACAACGAATCCGAGGAGATTCTGCGGATGCTCGACACCGAGTTCGACGACGTTGCCACCCGCGATGTGGACCTGTATCCGGAGGGCTATCAGGAGGACGTCGACCGCATTATCGAGGAGATCTACGAGCCGATCAACAACGGGGTCTACCGCACCGGCTTCGCCAAGTCACAGGATGCCTACGACCAGGCCGTCACCGAGTTGTTCGGCGCCTTAGACCGCTGGGATTCGGCGCTCGCCGACCAGCGGTATCTCGCCGGTGACCGACTGACCGAAGCTGACATCTGCATGTTCACGACGCTGATCCGCTTCGATCAGGTCTACCATACGCACTTCATGTGCAACAAAAAGCAGATCCAGCAGTACGACAACCTCTGGCCGTACCTTCGTGACCTGTATCAAACAGACGGTATTGCCGAGACGGTCGACATGGACCACATCAAAGAGCACTACTACACCACCCATCCCGACGTGACGCCGACTCGGATCATCGCTGCCGGTCCCGACCTCGATTTCGAGGGCGAGCACGACCGCGACGACCTCCCCGGCGGCCCGCCCGAAGCGCTCACGCCCGCCTGATCCCCGCTCGCCGACCGAATTAAGACCCACCCCGCCGTGACGAACGGTATGAGCGACGGGGAACTCGACCCACAGACTGAAGCGCTGCTCGAAACACTCGGCGAGGGAATCACTCCGCCGACGTTCACGCTGTCGGTTGCCGAAGGCCGAGAGATGCTCGACGACCTCTTCGAGGTGGCAGATCCAGAGGAGGTCGGAGAGGTGATGAACACGGCGATTCAGGGTCCCGAAGAGCCGATCCCGTTGCGGATTTACGCCCCGGAGGGAGGAGGGCCACATCCGGTGGTGGTCTTCTATCACGGTGGCGGCTGGGTCCGGGGCTCGCTCGACGGCTACGACGGCCTCTGCCGGCGACTCACGAACCGCGCCGAAGCGATCGTCGTCTCGGTCGATTACCGCCGCGCGCCGGAACATCCGTTCCCGGCCGGCTTCGAGGACTGCTACGCCGCGACGGAGTGGGCCGCCGAGCACGCGGCCGATCTGGGCGGCGATCCGGACCGTATCGCCGTCGGTGGTGACAGCGCGGGCGGGAACCTGTCTGCTGCTGTCGCGCTCGCCGCGCGGGACCGCGACGGTCCCGACCTCGATCACCAGCTGTTGATCTACCCGGCGGTGAACTCCCCGCTCGTCCGGTGGTTCGACTCCTACGACGAGAACGCCTCCGGCTATCTGCTGGAGCTCGATAGTGTACAGTGGTATCTCGACCAGTACGTCGACGACGCCGATCACGGCAACCAGTACGCATTCCCGTTACGGGCGCGTGACCTCTCGGGTCTGCCGCCGGCGACGGTCGTCACCGCTGGATTCGATCCGATCCGCGACGACGGGTTCGCCTACGCCGACCGACTCGCCGAGGACGGCGTCGATGTCGAGCACGCACACTCCGAATCACAGATCCACGCCTTCGTCAGCCTGTACGAACACCTCGACGACGGCGTGAAGGCAATCGACTGGATGGGCGAGCAACTGCGGGCGGCCTTCGAGTAGTCAGCCGTCGGCGTCCGCGCGCTGGACGAGCGAGTCGGGATCGACCGACGCGTACCGGACGACAGCGTCGAACCGCTCCAGCGGAAAGCGGTCGCCGTCGGTGATTCCGCGGCCGTCGCGCTCGGTGAGTTCGCGGTCGACGAATCGCCGGGCGACCAGCGCGAGCCGGCCGTTGCCGTCTTCGAGTTCGTCCTGTGCCTCTTCCAGCAACAGCGCCGCCGTGAACACGTCGAAGATGTAATTCGCGAGTCGCTTGGCCTGCAGCTGTGCGTAGTCGCCGTCCGCGGTCGCGAGTTCGCCCAGCGCCATCGTCAGCTGCTGGTACTCATCCTCGACGACGTCGGCGTGCTCGTTCAGTGCAGGGTGGTCAACGCCGTCGAGTCGGTCCCGCATCACCTGCATAAATGGTTCGTGGGCGCTCTCGCGTTCGAGCGCGCGCAACACGTCGAGCGCGAGGATGTTCTCGGTCCCTTCCCAGATGGGAAGGACTTGCGCGTCCCGGAGCAGACGGTTCGTGACGAAGTCATCGACGTAGCCGTTGCCCCCCTGGATCTCCATCGCGTAGGAGGCGGTGTCGATGGCCATCCGCGCCGTCCGCAGCTTCGCGATCGGGATCAACAGCCGCATCAGCCGGTAGGTCTCCTCGGCGTCTTCACCGGACCGGACGGCCTGTTCGCGTTCGGCGAACAGTCGGGCGGCCTCGAAGGTGAACGCCGTTGCGGCCTCGTGATCGACGGCCATATCGACCAGATCGCCGCGCATCAGCGGGTACTGGTCGATGGTCTCGCCGAAGGCCTCGCGGTTGGCGGCGTGGATCTTGCTCTCTAACAGGGCGCGAGCCATGATCCCGCAGGCTCCCGTCGCGTTCGAGAGTCGTTCGAGATTCAGCATCTCCGTCATCTGCTTGAAACCGTTTTCTTTCTCGCCGACGAGATACGCCTTCGTCCCGTCGAGTTCGACTTCGCCGGTCGGAACGGCCGTCGTACCGAGTTTGTCCTTCAGCCGACGATAGAGTTGGTCGTTGACCGCCTCGGCGGGCGGCGGGCCGTCGAACTCCTGGCGTTCGCCCTTG
>JBLGCM010000059.1:0-7198 GCA_047617345.1 Natronomonas sp.
CATCACCGCTGGTCTTCCAGACCGCCTGGCGAATGCTTGTCGAACGCGGAGATCTGCAAGCCGGCGAGGAGGTACTCGTGCTCGGCGCGAGCGGTGGTGTCGGCCACGCCGCGGTCCAGATTGCCGACTATACCGGCGCGGAGGTGTACGCGACGGCAAGCAGTGACGAGAAACTCGAATACGCCCGCGAGATCGGAGCGGACCACACCATCAACTACGAGGAAGACGATTTTGCGGCCGAGATCCGGGAGATGACCGGCGGTCGCGGCGTCGATATGGTCGTCGACCACGTCGGCGCACAGACCTGGGAGAACTCGCTGAAAAGTCTCACCAAGGGCGGTCGGGTGGTCACCTGCGGCGCGACGACCGGCGGCCGACCGGAGACGGATATCAACCGAATCTTCTGGAACCAACTCGAGATTATCGGCTCGACAATGGCGACTCCAAGCCAGGCCAGCGAGGTGCTCGATCTGGTCTGGGAGGGCGAACTCGAACCGCGCGTCCGCGAGGTGCTGCCGATGAGCGAAACCAACCGCGCACACGAAATCATCGAAGAGCGTGAAGGCTTTGGCAAAGTAGTAGTAAAGCCGGATAGCGTGTATGACGCCTAATCCCGAGGAAGGGAGCACAACAGAACGAGAGGCTCGGACAGAGCCGTCTACACAGCGCGGAACGCAGCAGACCGGCCGACCGAAAGGCGTCGAGCCGGCCGAGAAGATGGACTGGCGAGGCTGGTTGCTGGTCGGGGCCGTTCTGGTCTGCTTTCTCGTAATTCCGGTTTTGATCCTGTTCATTCCGCAGGCGCAGTCGCTGCTCAGTTCGCTCGGACTCACACTTCGACAGGCCTATCTCGCGATGCCGATGATCCCGGCCATCCTGCTCGGCATCACCGCAGTGTGGGCCGCACTCCGGACGCAGACGCCCGATTGAGCCGGGTCGACGGGTCCACCGCTATCTCTCCGCGAGCCTGACCGTCAGATCGGGGTTCGACAGATTGTCGACGTGTTCGTCACTCGGCGGCCCTACGACCCGCAGTCTGAGCGTGCCACGGTTCTGTGTCGCTCGGAATGTGACCGGCACGTCGGCGGTCGAATCGAGCCCGACATCGAACGTGACGCTGCCGCCCCCATCGGCCTCGAAGGTGAGCGGACCATCCTCGATAGCCAGCGAGCGACCGGAGACGACGAGGGTCGCTCCCTCGACCGGCTCTCCGTCAGTTGTGATGATATCGACGCGAACCGACGTCGGCTCATCGCGCTCGACTGTGAGCGGTCGCGGTTCTGGCTCGACTGTGAGTTCGGTCCGCTCGACCTGTTCGACGCTTTCGGCCATCGGAACGAGCAGGGCAAAGGCAGCAATTCCGACCGTAACGGCGACCAAGAGCCGAATCGGCATCCCCTCGACCGCGCGCTCGTCGGCGCTGAATCTCCTCGGCACACGCCGAGTGGGCTCGTCTCGGTATTTGAAGCTACGGCCGGTAGGCCGTTCCGACAGGGCTGTCCACAGCTTCAAATACGGGAACGGGGCCATCTCCAGCCAATGCGCACAAACAGAGGGGCCCCGTGATCCGGTACGTACTCGCCTTCGCGCTCGCAACGACAGTTCTGGGGATGACCGTCACCGCTGTCGATCAGGTCGGAACCGCCAGGGGTGAACAAGACGTCGAGGTAGAGATTGAAACAGTCGAATCCGCCGCAACGTCGCTGTACGAGTCCGAACGCCCGTCTGCGGGAACGGGCCCGCGGCGGATCGTTACAATCGAAATGCACGACCAGCAGGCAACGAGATCGGAACCGAAACAGATCAGGTTCGCACGTATTCCGGGAACCGCCGCCACCCGGATCACCTATCGAGTACGGGGAGGTCGGACACACGAAACGAAAGTCGATGTCCCGATCCGTCACGCGGACGGTGGTCCGATCGATTTGACAGACTGGTCCGGGACTCAGCGACTCGTCTTGCAGCTCGTTGTCGGAGAATCCGGCGAGCCGGTGGTAACGGTCGAACCGTACTCTTAAATACGGAGACAGGACCAGACTGCTCAGACATGAGTACCAACGCCTCTCCGGAATACGGTAGTCAGCTCGTGAACACCGCTACGGGAGACCATCCGGTGACAGAGAGTTCTCGGGCCCAGAGCGAACCGCTGGCGGCGCTTGCCGCCGTGTCGCTCGTCTGCCTCGTCGTGAGCGCCTACATCGTCCTGATGAGCGATATTGTGGGAACAACCGGCACGGAGCGTTCGGTGGACGAACCGACGGCAGACGCCGTCTGGCAGGACGTTAGCGACGATGGCATGTTTGATACTGAGACATCGATCAGAGAGGCAGTCGGTCCCGAAACGCTCCCCGAGGGCTACAACGTCGCGGTGGCAGTGACGTATATCGACGGGGACGGGAAGCGCACACAGGTCGGCGAGGAAACCTTCGACGAATCGGGAGACACCGCTTCGCTCCCAGTCCCGGGGGGTGCTGAGCGGGTAACGCGGGCAGTGACAGTTCGTGTTGGTCCCGGCGACAAACGACCCGGACGGTTCACTATCGAAGTGTGGAAATGAGTCGGAATCGCGCCATCAACACGGTCGTCGATGTCGCTTTCGCGCTGCTTTTCGTCGGCATCGCCGTTCTCGTGCTCTCGTCAGCAAACCTCACCGAAAGGCCCGAGCAGGAGCGATTCGATGCCGACCGGACCGCGGCTGTTCTCGGAACGGCAACGTTCGATGTTACCTACACCGTCGAACCGGCGCTAGAAGATGCCGTCCAAACCCGTGAAATCGAGTACGACCGCGAAGCGGTTCGAGAGCAGCGGATCGCTCACGAGTCGATGGCAGCGCACGTAACGGACGCCGCACTCGGGAACCTGGCAATCGACTCCGAACAGGTGACACCTACCCAATCGTATCAGTCTGCCATCGACAGTCGACTCCAGACACAGCTAGCTGGTTCGCAGTTCGAGACCAGCGTCACCGCTCACTGGGAGCCGTACCCGGGAGCAGCAGTGAACGGGCGCGCGACCGTCGGTGTCGAACCGCCACCGAACCGGGATATTCGAACGAGAGAGGTGACCGTTCCGAGCGGATTCGAGACGACTCGTGAGGAGGTGATTACAGCCGTCGAAGACGGCGGCGGGTACGCGGCAATCGCCGAAACGGTCGCCGAGATCACTATCGAAGGATATCTGCCGGCGGTCGAATCGAAACACGCACTAGAGCGCAACGGTTCCGCGACGATTCTCACCTGGTATCGGTACGAACGACTGGCAACACTGCTCGAAGAGGCCTCGGTCGAAGGCGTTCGGGAGGAAATCGAACAGACAGACGCCGATCCATCCGAAGCGAACCGGAAGTTGATCGCGGCGCTGGCCGCCGAGTTGGAACCGGGCCTCCGGCAGGGTTTCGAGAGTCCGAGATCGGCCGCATCGTCCGTCTCGACGGGAACAATCACGGTGACAGTACGGACGTGGGATCCATGAGCGGGCGCGTATCTGCACTGGTCTCCGACCGGCGCGCCCGGATCCCGTTCGCGCTGATCGGACTCGCGCTGTTGTTGCTCAGCGGGACGTTCATCCTTCAGTTGGACACGCGGGCTGATCCGGAGCCGCCTCGCGAAACCGACCGAGCGATAGAGCAAACCGAGTCAGCCACCGAGACGGCGCTAACCGACGCGGTGACCGCAGCAAGCGAGGAAGCCGCACGGACACCGATGACCGAACCAGCGGCGACGCCGTACGGCGAAGTACTCACAGACGGCGACGATCCGTTCGATCAGTATCTGAAGGCGCTCGTCTATCTCGAAGCGCGAGACCGACTCGACGCGGCGGGACAGGAAGTCGACACTGTCCGAACGACAGTTTCGCTTCCCGACATCGAGAGTTCCCGAGCGTTCGCGAACGCGCTCAACCGAGTTGAGATCAGACCCGGATCGGAGACGGACGGCATCGAATCGGGCGTGATCGAGGCGGAAATATCGGGGGTACAGACGGTCGCGAGACGCGACGGTGACGTAGTCGAGCGCCAGACAGAGAGCATCACGGTAGCTGTCGCGTCGCCGCTGTATCAACTCCACGACCGAACGAACGCCTTTCAGGAGCGACTCGATGCCGGGATCGCCAAGCCTGGGTTCACCCAGCGGTTCAACGCCCGGATCTACGCGCTCGGGTGGGCCCGCGGCTACGCCCAGTACAGCGGTCTTCCGGTAACGGAAGTAATCGCAAATCGCCACGTCGTCCCGTCAGCGAACGATGCCGTCTATCGGACACAGAAAGACGTCTTCGGGGCTGCTGATCCGAACCTCAACAACGCGATTCGGCGGGGCTGGCTCTGCATGGCGATGCACGATGCGGAGGGATTGTACGACAACTACGCTAGCACGGAATCGGATCTTTCTCGGGATCTCTGCGACGCGAGTACGTGGCTGTTCGGCGATCAGGCCACCGGCGACGTTCCCGAGGCCCCCGATACGATGGATCTGCTCGGCGAGGCGCCCGGGATGGACGCCGAACACACCATCGGCGTCAACGAGACGAGTCTCCTGCCGATCCGGGATCTTGCCACTGATTCGGGTGCGGAATCGATCACTGGCGTAATCAGTCGGATATACGAGGTGACCGCCGGGACAGATATCGAAACGGAGGTAACTCGGGAAGCGACCTTCCGACACGACTCGCCGAGCAACGCGATTCGAAGTCACGTCGACGAGACGACGACAGAGGATATCGATGTTTCCGTCGAGCAGATCACTGATCCCGAACCGAGCGACGAATACCAGGTGATTACGGGCGACGTTACTCTCGACCTCGAAGAGACGAAAGAACACGTCCGTCTTACCGAAGACGGGAAAGAGACAGTCACGACGACGGCAATCGGAATCGAACGGATCGACTTCGAGATCACAATCAGGGAGCAGCGGCGGAATCCAAACTCGACGATCGACGAGTACAATCACGCCGGCCCCGGCGGCGTTCCGGTTGTCGAGGAGTACGTCTACAGCCCCGGACCGGACGAAACGAAAGCCGCCACCGATCGCACGATCCCGCTGGGGGGCAACGGCGACAAATTCGAGAACTACGGCGATCCCGGAAGGCGGGCAGTCTACGCGATATTCGGCAATCAGATCCAGCAGGACGAACCGATCAAAACGAGTATCGGTCGGCGGCTCACGGAGAAGTGGGACGACGCCACCTCGGCCGAGGATCTCGAATTCTCGGAACGCGGGAGCGTCGATGTCCCACGCGACTCTTTGTCCGCGCTCAGAGCGGCGATAGTCTACGACCTCAGGCAGATCCAACGGGAGGTCAGCGGCGTTACGCACACCTTCGAGCGAAGCGAGATCATCCACGATGGGAGTGACACCGGTCCGTACGGCGAACTACGAGGGAAGGTCCGCGAACACAAGGCCGAGTATCTCGAACGCGAGCGGCCGTTTGCCAGCGTCGGACAGAAAGCGATATACGAGGCGCGATACGCCTATTTCCGCGCACTGGAGCGGTATCTCGAACAGGTTGAATCCGCACACAGTTCCGCGATGACGGAGATAGACGAGCAACTCCCGGACACTGGGATCGAACGAGCGATGGAGTTCCTCCAGCGGGGGGTGACGGCGACACCGCCCGATCCGGTCGCGATTGAGTCCCCGTCGCTGACCGAAGACATCTCCTACGAGGTGTCCGGGTCGCCGACGTATCTCGTGACCGAACGGGTAACCAGCGAGACGGTTCCGGCCGTCGACAACGACGAGGAGTTCGCACCGATGGCGGCGAAAAACAGAAACTACCTCAAACTCCCCTACGATACCGTCGTCAAGGGATTGCTCAGCCGAATCGGGAACGCCATCGGACTGAGCGAGCCGGATGCAGAACTGACCTTCCAGATGGCCAGCGAAGCCCTCGTCGCTGGCGAGCAGTCAATCGAGGCGGCGGCGGCCGATCCCGATTACGGGGATGCCAAGACGTTGCGCCGACTCAACGGCAACCTCGAACGGGCGGTCGATTCCTCGATTGACGAATACAAACAGGATGTCGGTGCACAGATTGCGTTTCAGCTAGATCCGGAGAACACCTCGGTCGAAATCCAGGACTACTCGGAAATTGCCGAAGCACTGACAGACTGTGACAGAATGGACCAGTGTTTCGTGAAGCCGGATGACTGCCGGCAGGACACGTGCGTTATGAAATCCAAAACCACCGGACAGGAGCTACGAGCAGCAGTCGAAGACGCCGTGTCGAAAGCCGTCGATGAATACGGGGACACGGCCGAAACTGCCGACGCTATCGCAAGCGGCGAGATCAGAGAGGCGATGCTCAGAGAACTGATGGGTATCGATTCTGATCTGCGGCCGGAGTACGCCCGAGCGATGACGTATCGGGAATGGCGGTCGGTCGTTAACTCGTCGGCACAGCACGTCGTTCGGGACGCCGCGGGCGAACACGGAGTCACACTCTCGGACACCGATACCGTCGAGAAACTCGATACGGAGATCCGGCAAACACTCGAGAAAGTCTCCGGGGAAATAGTCAGCGAGCGGTTCGATGCCGCCGTAACCAGCGGGTCGTTCGACATCGACAGCTACGACGACTGGGTTAACGGCACCCGAACGCCGGTTCGCGTTCCCGCGGGAATGCCGGTTCTCCCGCTGCCGAGCCAGTGGTATGCGACGGTCAACGCGTGGAATGTCGAGGTCAACGGCGAGTACGCTCGATTCGAGGTGTCAGCAAACGTGGGAACGCCCGAGACGGCAACATCGACAACCTACGTCAGAGAGAATCGAGATGTCGAGCGGGAGATCGCCGGGCGCGAGCGGAGACTCGGATCAGTCGAGGCGATCGAATTTTCGGGACAGTCGCTGTTGATCGTCGCCGTTCCGCCGGGGAAACTCGGCGTCGGTGATCGGGACGACGAAGACCCCGAGTGTTCGCCGACCTGGCCGGAAGTCGGTAACGTCGCTTCGGACGCGGGTCAGTGCGGGGGGGTGCCATGAATCTCGAAACACCCGCCGACGCGTGGTACGTCTGGGTCGGTGTCGTGTTCGTGAGCATCGCCGTTGCAGGGGTCGTGGTCAGCCTCCCGAGCGAACCGCCACCGGACGCCGGCGAAGCCGCAAACACCGTCGACCGCGCCGCGGCGAGCGAGCACGGGACGCGGGTGAGATACGAACTCGACGCGGAGCGGGCCCGAATCGGAACGAAACAGCTCACCCTTCGC
>JBLGCM010000060.1:0-7195 GCA_047617345.1 Natronomonas sp.
TGTCCGCAGGTTTCGTTCGGACAGAGTACGACCCGGTCTCCGGGTTCGATACCCCGAACATCCTCACCGACTGCGCTGACTTCACCGGCCACGTCGAGGCCGGTGACAAACGGGAGGGTGTCGCCGTCAACCATCGCGGAGTCGCCGTCGAGGATCCAGAGGTCGTGGTGATTGATCGCACAGGCTCGTACGTCGACGACGGCTTCGCTGGCCGCCGGTTCGGGTGTCGGTCGGTCGATGATCGAGACGCCGTCCGGGCCGATCAACTCGGTGAATGCTGCAGCACGCATATCCATCTATTCCGGCCTCTGCCCGTTAACAGTATTGTCGGATCAGTGACTGGTCTCCGTTACGGACCGCGTACACGTCAGCCGTAGTTATTTATCGCTGGCGGTACTCGACGAACCCGCAATGATCGTCATCCACGCGACCTTCCCGGTCGATCCGGACGAACGTGACCGTGTGATCGAACACGTCAAGGAACTCGAAGCGGCCACCCGCAAAGAGGACGGCGTCATCGAGTACGACGTCGCCATCGATATCGAGAACCGGAACCTCCTTCGGTTCACTGAGCGATACGAGGACGAGGAGGCCTTCGGCGCACACACACAGACTGAGCACTTCGCCGAGTTCGAGGCGATGCTGCCGGAGGTGCTCGCCGGCGAGCCGAACATTATGAAATACGACATCGAGCACGCCGAAGAACTCGAACCCTAGGGGATTTTTGGCTGTCAGCCGCACCGATCACTCCCGCTGAACTGACGGGGTCAAACACGCACCGGTCGACTCTCGGTAACAGCTATTTCTCGCGAACGCGCCGATGGTACAGTGCAACGCGTTATGTATCACGTCCATACACCTGGCTGTAGTGGCTAACGCAGCAGTCGTCATTCTGGCGGGAGAGGGACACGAAGCAACCGGTCGGGTCGTCAACGGACTCGAAGCAGCACGGAGTTCGCCGAAACTGACGGTGACAATCTCGAACTGATCTTCGACGGCGCGGGGACGCGGCGGATTCCCGAACTCGAAAGCGAGGATCGCGACCTCTACGCGACGGTCCGAGACGAGGCCTCCGCCTGTGACTACTGTGCCGGCGCGTTCGGCGTCGAGGAGCCCATCACGCGGGCGTCGTGACACTCGACGATCACGACGGCCACCCGAGCACCCGCTCGCTGGTCGACGACGACGAGATCATCGCGTTCTGAGACCGGCGGACCGAGATATCAGAGCAACTCGCCGGCGATGATATTCTTCTGGATCTCGCTGGTGCCGTCGTAGATCTTGGTGATGCGGGCGTCCCGATAGAACCGCTCGACGGGGTGATCGGAGACGTAGCCCGCGCCGCCGAAGACCTGCAGTGCTTCGTCGGTCACGTCGACGGCGTGCTCGCTGGCGAACAGTTTCGCCATGCTGACAAAGCGCGTCGCCCGCGAGGGATCGCCCGACTCCAGCGCTACGGCCGCCCGGTAAGTCATCGATCGCCCCGCCTCGACGGCGGTGGCCATCTCTGCGAGCTTGTGTCGGATCGCCTGATACTCGCCGATCTTTTGCCCGCCCTGCTCGCGCTCGTCGGCGTATTCGAGGGCCGCATCCAGCGCGGCCTGGGCGACGCCCGTCGACTGGGCGGCCACGTCCGCCCGCGCCGGCGCGAAAAACTCCACCAACTGGTAAAATCCCCGATCGACCTCGCCGACCACGTTCTCGGCGGGAACGCGCAGGTCGTCGAGGACAATCTCGGCGGTGTCCTGTGCGTGGATGCCGAGTTTGTTCGTGATTCGAGACCCATCGTAGCCCTCGACATCGGTCGGCGTCAGGAAGGCGGTGATCCCCTCGTGGCGAGTGTCGGGAGCCGTCTCCGCCATGATGATCGCCACGTCGGCGACGGTGCCGTTGGTGATCCACATCTTGGTGCCGTTGATGACGTATTCGTCCACCTGCCGTTCTGCGCGGGTTTCCAGCCCCGCGACGTCCGATCCGTGCGCTGGCTCGGAGACCCCCGTCGCGATGGGTGTCTCTCCGGCGGTGATCTTCGGCAACCACTGCTCACACATCCGCTCGTCGCCGTACTCCAGGAGCATCTCGGTACCGAACCGCGCGGCGGCAATCGACCCCCCGATCCCCGGATCCGCGCGCCACAGTTCCTCGGTGATGATCAGCTCCGAGAGATGATCCATCCCCGCACCGCCGTACTCCTCGGGGACGTTCGGCGCGACCAGATCCAACTCGGCGGCGGCCGACAGCAGCTTGGTCGGGTAGCGCTGTTTCTCCTCGTGTTCGTCGGCGACCGGTCGGATCTCCCTCTCGCCGAACTCCCTGACGGTCTCGCGGATCATCCGCTGTTCGTCGGTCAGCGCGAACTGTGTCCATAGCCGCTGCGAGGGGGACGAGTCAGAAAAAGTGTGCCGCTCAGTTCCGGAGATCGGCGCTGTCCGCCTGTTCTGTCCGACTGCTGTCGTCACTGGGCGAGAGGGCAACGACGGCGAGATACAGCGCTCCGAGCAACCGCGCGGCGGGTCGGACCCACGGCCGCAGTTCGAGGTCGCTCGAATTCTCGTAGGCAAAGGACTGGCTGAACCGGATCAGCGGCGTCGGATACAGCATCGCCAGCGCGCCGACCGCGCCCAGTAGTTTGCTCGTCAGCGGCGACTGATCGCGCCCGCGAACGAGTACCCAGACGAACAGCGTGCCTTCGAGTCTGGCCAGCAGCGCGGCCCGCGGGCGGAGCTGTGCAGTCTCGGGGTTTTCGAGTCCGATCCGCTCGCAGGCGTTGATGATCGGTCGTGGTACGACGATTTCGATCAGCCCGAACAGGACGAGTAGCGTGCGAATCATACGCATGGCTGTTCACACGACAGGGATAAATCTCTCCCGGCGACTCTGACCCGTTCAGAGTTCGAGGTCTGCCTCGATGTCGAACGCGTCGAGCACCTCCTGCCATGCCGAGACACGAACCGCGCGCTCGTGATCGACCGGTTCGGTGTACGGACGGTCGAACAGAATCCCGTACATGTCAGCGTCGACGGCGTCGGCCACGTGCCCGTGGAAGTCGTCGATCAGCACGTCGCCCGACACTTCGGCCTTGGTTGCTGGCACGTCTGCCACGTATCCGTCGTAGTACATCCCCTGCTCGTCGAGCCATCGCTGGGTGAGGTGGTGTGTCTCCGCCGGTCGGTGAGTCGCGATCTGTATCTCGTGACCGGCATCGGCCAGCGCGTCGAGGGCTACCCCGGCTCCCGGGACCGGGTCGAGATCCGCGAGAAACCACTCCGGGCGCTCCTCGAACAGGCGCGTGATCACCTCCTCGATCCCGACGCCGGCCTCCTCGAACTGGAAGCTCCAGTCCGTGATCTCCTCGCGTGTGATCTCGACCCCGTATTCGAGTTCGACGAACTCACAGAGCCGCGGGAGGTTGTGGCAGAGCGTCCCGTCGACATCGACGAGGATCCGCTGCGTGTCTGCTCCGACCATGCCGGCCGATAGGGGCCGCCGGAATAAGAATACGCCGTTCGTCGGTGATGGAGGACGCGCCAGCGGGGATCGGGGGCCAGAGAGAATCCCACGCAAGGCTACCCGACCGCAGGTCGGCGATTACCGGTTGTACTCTTTCCCGAGCACGAGTCCGGTCACGTTTGCGCCGACCAGCCCGGCGGTCAGCGCCGGAGACTGCTGTGCGACTCCGGCGACGACCAGCCCGAGCAACACGAACGGGAGGACAACTGCGGCCCAGAAACCGAGCAGTCGAAGGGGGTACTCGACTGCCGTCCGGAGGGTGTTTGCGCCGTAGCTGTTGTCTGCGGTCGAGTCTGAGGGGAATGCACTTGACATGGGTTCTCTCTGTGTTCCTCTATACGACTGAGTCCATCATATAACGGGAAGATGCTTAGCGAAATTTCGCCTTATTTTCGCCCGCTCCAACATAAACCGTTCCGTTTATGACTATCTGGTTCGTTTTAAAACGTCTTGAGAGTGGCTTAGAAGTTTTAAAAGAGTGCTTTAGAGCGTAACTGGATTTGTCGCCGCTGTGGTTCAGCGCTCGACTCGAACCGTTCGGCGGTGACTGATCGGCCGGATCGGTCGTTCGGGAAAGACGACTTCGATCTCGAAGTCGAGTTCGTCGGCGTCACCGCCGAAAACGCCGACGGGGAGTATCGCCTCGCCGAGGTAGGTGCTTTTCGCGGTCATCTCGACGCCGTTGACCGTCACTGTCACTGTCGCGCGGGCGCTGCCCGCTGTCGAGCGGACGGTCACCTCCCGCAGGTCGCGCTCGCCGGTCGGAATCGTCTCGGGGAACTCTCCCCACTCGACGGCGACGGCGGGGAGGTCGGCCGCGCTCTCGACGATCTGTTCGGCGACGCCCTCGGAAATCCCGGCAGCGGACAACTCGGCGGGAGTAGCGGCCGCCACGTCCGCGGGCGAACCGTATCCCGCTGCGGCGAGTGTGCCCGCCCGCGTCGAACCGACGCCGTCGATAGCTGTCAGCCCGACGGCGTCCGAACTGACGCCGGTCTCGACCCGGGCTTCGACGCGGCAGACGAGATTCGCCTGCGTCGCAGTCCCGAACCGGTCGACGATGGCCCGCAGCGAGGCGAGCAACCGCAACGCGTTCTGTCTGATCACCCACGCGTCGCTTCGCAACGCGGCCGGCGTGGTACCGTTCATCGCCGATTTGAGGATGGCCAGCACCTTCCGACTGCCCGGTTCGAGGTGGGTCCCGCGCTCGCCGAGGACGGCCCCGATGGCGTCCTCTTCGTCCGAGCGGGCGCTGACGCTGTCGAACTCCCCGGCCGTCGCGACGGCGGTCAACACCTCCAGTTCGGAGAGATCGGTCCGGTCCGCGAGGGTCGCGAAACGGCGGGCCGTCGAGAGCTCGAGGTAGAACTTCGAGGTCAGCCGGCCAAGCGGCGTCGGTTCGACCGCCAGGCCGTCCATCTCGACGAAGTCCCGCTCGACGAGCCACTCTAACGTTTCGCTGACGCGGCTCCGCAACTCGTCGCCCGAGACGTACTCCGAGCCGCGCTTCGCTCGCACGTAGTAAAACGTCGTCTCCAGCCAGTCCATCGCGTCGTCGATGTCCTGTACCGTTCCCAAGGCAATCTCGGCGTTGAGATGCACTGCGAGGTCGCTTGCCGGCGGTTCGCCCTCGACCTGTTCGTCCGAGCCGGTACGGTCGGCCAGCCGCGACTCGATCCGTTTGCCCTCCGAGAGCAACTCCCGATACCGACTCACCGAATCGCCGTCGCAGACGACCCACGCGTAGCCCTTGTCGTCGTAGCCCGGTCGGCCGGCCCGCCCGAGCATCTGGAGCACGTCGAGCGGGCTCATCTCCACCTCGCCTTTCAAGGGATCGTGGTGTTTGGTATCGCGGATCACGACACAGCGGGCGGGGAGATTGACGCCCCACGCCAGCGTCGAGGTCGAGAAGAGCAACTGAATTTTCCCCTCGCGGAACCACTGCTCGACGAGATTTTTGTCTTCGCGGGCGAGGCCGGCGTGGTGGAAGCCGACGCCGTCGAGCACCGACTTTCGGAGGGTGTCGTCGCTCAACTGCTCGGCGTCGGTGTGAAAGTCGTAATCGCCGCGAGCGCCCATCGGGATGTCCCGCTCGACGATCTCGTCGCGGGACTTCTTGGCCGCTTGGACGGTGTCTTGCCGCGAGGCGACGAACACCAGCGCCTGCCCGTCCTCGCGGATGTGCGGCTCCGCCCGGTCGAGCGCGCGGTACAGGCGGCGGTACTTGTCGGCGAAAGCGTTCTCGCCGTGAGTGTAGGTGGTCACGTCCGCATCGAGTGGCACGGGCCGGTACTCCTCGTCGAACGCGAAGGTCGTCTCCTCGGGCGCGTCGAGCCACGCCGCCACGTCCTCGACGTTGGGCATCGTCGCCGACAGCGCGACGACGCGGGGATCACAGAGCCGTCGCAGCCGAGAAATCGTCACCTCCAGGACGCTCCCGCGCTGTTCGGAATCCAACAGGTGGACTTCGTCGATGATACAGCAGTCGATATCCGTCACGAACGAATACCGCCGGGAGTCGTGTTTTCGGGTGGCGGAGTCGGCCTTCTCCGGAGTCATCACGAGTACGTCGGCGCGTTCGGCCTTACGGGGGTTCAGGTCGCGTTCGCCGGTGACGACGTAGACCGAATAGCCCAACTCCTCGAACCGTTCCCACTCGCGTTCTTTCTCGTTGGTCAGGGCTCGAAGGGGGGCGAGAAACAGTGCCGTGCCACCGGCCGTGAGCGTGCGACAGATCGCCACCTCGGCGACGGCGGTCTTGCCGCTCGCGGTCGGCGCGCTGACGACGACGTTTTCGTCGGTATCTAAAAGCGCCGGCAGCGTCTCCGATTGCATGCGGTTGAACCGCTCGAAGGGGAATGCGTCGGCAAGCTCCGGCAGCACGTCCGAGACGGGTATTTCCGTCTCGGCGTCAGCACTGCGAGTCACATCAGGTGACGGGGGTCAGCAAGTATAGGCGTTTCTGTCGCGGGCCGAACTCGGTCCGTCTTCGCGCACGATCAGATCGCTGTAACTTCTGAAATCACCAATAATCCGTGTGGACGAGCGCCGTATGTCCCGACTTCGATGATCACCTCTCCCCAGTCGTCGTAGTTCTCTTGAAAATCCCTCCACAGTCGGCTGATACGGCATCCATACCTCCGGGACTATCCCACCGGTGTGGTGGACATACATGAGTTCGTCCTCGTCGGCCCCGAAACTCGAACCGGCGGTCATAAACCGCTCTGCCTGTCGTTCGATCATCTCGTTCGCCGCCTGCGTACCGGAAACTGAACTCCGTGAACTCGGTCGTCGACAGTTGGGTGAACTCGCTGACCTCGAAATCATACCCCTCCGTCTCCTCGCTCAGCCCCCGATCAGCCAGCGTCGCTGTCACTTGGTCGACGGTACTGCCCGTGCCCTCCATTTCGGGGAGTGCCGACGACCCCGGCTGCGCGCTCGGGGTCTCCAGCAGCGGCCGCCTCGTAGTAGGCCGCGACGGCCGCCTCCGAGGGGGTGCTGGATTCTGTACGGGGGTTGTCGTTCGATCTGGAACCACAGCCCGCAACCGAGCAAAGCCCCGCCGCCCCGACGGCCGCGAGAAACGCACGCCTGTTCTGCATATCTGCCTGTACGAGTCGCTCGACTTGTGCGCTTGGATAGAGCGGCTTCCGTCGGTACCGGGTCGTGCGACCGCAACGGTCGC
>JBLGCM010000061.1:0-7124 GCA_047617345.1 Natronomonas sp.
CACGGCCATCCCTCGACCTATCTCTTCGATGCCCTCATCTCCGCGTTTGGAGAGGAAGCAATCGAGTGGGAGTATGTCGAACAGTGTGGCTGTGGTGGCCACGTTACTCGCGTCAACGTCTGATCATGGAATCAAGGCCCGCGGATCGTCCGGAAACGAAGAGTCGGTGCGGGGAGACCACTGCCCCGCCGAACCCAGATGCCATCGACACCGGGGAGCGGCCGTTTGTCCTCGTCTGGGAATGTACTCAGGCCTGTGAATTGGCGTGTAAACACTGCCGGGCCGACGCAGAAGAGCAGCGCCACCCAGACGAGCTCACTACGGTAGAGGCGAAAGCACTTCTCGACGATGCACGGCGCTTCGGAGAGGGCCAGATTGTCGTTCTCTCCGGGGGTGATCCGCTCGTCCGCGAGGATCTACTCGAGATCGTGACATATGGCAAGGATCGAGGGCTTCGGATGACGCTGACGCCCAGTGGCACCTCATCGCTCACCGACGAACGGGTCGGCGCACTGGAGGATGCCGGGCTCCGACGGATAGCCCTGAGTTTGGATGGCGCGAGCCCGTCCGCCCACGACGAGTTTCGCCAAGAAACGGGGAGTTTCGAGGAGACAGTACGGGCGGCCCGGCAGGCCGAGGATATCGGCCTCCCGCTTCAGATTAACACTACAGTCTGTCGGGAGACTGTCGGTGAATTGCGGGCAATACGCGATCTCGTCGCTGAGCTTGGCGCTGTCCTCTGGTCGGTCTTCTTTCTCGTTCCGATCGGTCGTGGCCGCGTTCTAAAGCCGATCAATCCCCAACAGGCGGAGACGGTGATGTCCTGGCTCTGTGAGGTCAGCGAGACGGCACCCTTTGGCGTCAAGACGACCGAAGCGCCCCATTATCGCCGGGTTGCACTCCAGGCCAAAGATGATGGCACTGGTACGACATCGACGAAGGACGGCACGTCCTCTTCAAGCGGCTGCTCGGATGGTCCACCTGATCACATCGGCCGACGCGACGGGATAACCGCCGGTGATGGATTCGCGTTCGTGAGCCACGTCGGCCAAATCTACCCATCGGGGTTCCTGCCTGACTCAGCGGGAAACGTTCGCGAGGAGAGCGTCGTCGACGTCTATCGGAACGCGCCGACGTTCAAGACATTACGCGATCCGGACGCCCTTAACGGAAAATGCGGAGCCTGCGAATTTCGCCACGTCTGTGGCGGCAGTCGCTCGCGTGCCTTTGCCTACACTGGCGACCCGCTTGCCGCGGATCCGCTCTGTTCGTACCGGCCGCCATCCTACGACGGAACCATGCCAACCCAGTCCTTCGAAACGGTCTCGGACAGCCTTGTGAATCCATGACTTCGAATCCCGCCCGATCGCGCGCTGGTGATCGACATGCCGATGCCAACCAGCATCGAGACCCCGGAGCCGTGCAATCGGCGATCCGGGCTCGTGGTGAGACTATTCGAGAGAAAGAACTGAACCGGGCACTGCGCCGCTTCGAGGCTGCAGGCGAGTGCTCGCCGGAACAGCGAGCGATCCTCGAATCCATGGCCAGGGACATCGTCGAGGGGGTTATCTCGACGCCGTCAGCCGTCCTCGAGTCGGCATCGGCTCGGGATCATGCGCTCCAGTCAACCATCGAACTGTTCGACCCATCGGAGTAGCGGGTGCTGGATCGACCGTCCCTAATCAGATCTCGTGGGTTCGGCCCTCGTCTCCGGTCGGACCCTCGACCGCCTCTGTCGTCGCCGATGGAGGATCGACCTCGAACCGGTGGATATCCGACGCCGGACAGACCCACAGGTCATGCACGAACCAACCAAAAAGCCGCCGGGCCTGGTTGTAGGCCGCCCTAGCATTCGGTGCCGGCATGCTCCCGACGTGGCGGAGCTGATCGTCGGGGTCGTCCCGCACGAAGACCTCCCACGACGGATCCCCTTCCCGTGGTTGGTGCTCGACGCGATAGTGCACCGGCTTTTCGACCATGTCAGAATATTTGCGTGGCGGTAGTCATCCACTTGCTCGCGATGATGTTCGGGGGCGAAACACCATCGTCTCTCGAGAGAGTCTCAGCCTTGATCTGCTATCATCTCGGCGACCTGGCCCGCCTGTCTGAGCCGTCCCGGGATCCCCGACCGTGACTCGTAGTTCGCACACAGCGTGATACCGGGCGGGGGTTCTACGTCATCCAGCGATCGCCAGGAATCGTCGTAGGCGGGCATCCCAGGACGGAGGCGCGTGACGTTGATAGGTTCGGCCTCCGCCCCGGTGATCGTCTCGAACTCGATAGCCGCACATCGTCCGAGGCGGTCCTCGGACCACTCGACCACCGCCGGCGCCTTCGCACCGCCGAGGTAACTCGTGTAGATCCTCTCCCGGTCGAACAGGCTGTCGTTCCAGGTAATCCCGAGAGTCCGGAACGGTGACTCGAAGGGAAGCTGACACCCGGCACCGTGCAGTTCCGCCTCCGCCTCCAGGTGGACGACGACCAACGAGTTGTACTGCAGTTGTTCGAGGGCATTCGCCGAGAACGAATCCACGTCCGAAAGGATTGACGCAGTGCTCGAGGCTGGCGTTGTCAGGACCACCTGCTCGACCAGGGTGGAGCGATCGGCAGTCTGGAGCCGATAGCCTGAATTCGCCGGTAGGATCTCCTGGACAGTCGTCTCCAGACGAACGCTGTCGGCATATCGGTCTGCCAGGGCAACCGGCAACGATTGCAGGCCTCTCTCGAGAGTGACCATCGGCGGCGGGTCCCGTCGGCGGAGCCGGGCCCGGAGCGCGGCCTTCACCAGGCTGTCGCTCGCATCGAAGCGCTCCAGTGCCTTCGAGAGGGAGTACTCGACTGGCATTCGGTTCGGATCTGAGCCGTATAGTCCGGCATACAGCGGGGCTCCGAGGTACGTCGCCGTCTCGGGGCCAAGTGTGCGCTCGAGGAACTCTGCGACCGACTCACCAGGGCGGGGCCTACCGGTCAACGGTTCGAGGAGCAATCGAGCTTTCCCGCGCCAGGAGAGTAAGTCAGTGCGGATCGCCTCGACGATGGTCGTCGGTATGACCCGCAGGGACCCCTCACGGTAGACGTGCGTCGGCTTGTCCCTGGCCGTCAGGAGGCTGTCCTCGACGCCGGCGGCGGTGATCGCCGTGCGGACGGTCTTCGTCAGTCGGGTCCGTTGGGGGCCAGTTTCGAGGACGGTTCCATCGTGTGGAATCGATCGCACGACGCCGCCGGGTTCGGGACGCTTTTCGAAAACGACGCTGTCGACGTCCCGCTCAGCGAGTTCGTGGTGAATTGCTAGCCCGGTGATTCCGGCACCGACGATGCCGACGGGGGCATCCAGTTCTGGCGGAGCGTCGGTGGGACGGTTCGTGTGTCGAGATCCTGCTATCATGTAAAAACGTACGAAAACCGGATCTTTTGATTGCCTTGGGGGATTCCGACAGCGGATAACCGTTACGACCGGCTTACTTGACGACGATCGCGCCCTTCATGCCCATCGCTTTGTGAGGCATACAGACGTATTTCGTCGTGCCGGTGTCTTCGAACGTCTGTTCGAAGGTGTGGCCGGCTTCGTCTGTCATCTCACTCTTGAACGAGCCATCGTCGGCTTCGACGTTGTGCATGCTGCCATCACCAGTCCAGGTCCACTGCACAGTGGTCCCCTGGTCCACTGCCACTGCCGGCGGTGAGAATCCAAAGGCGCCGCCGTTTGCCTGGGATCCGACCTCAACTTCCACGGTGTCCTGCCCGGTTGCATCGGTCACACCGTCGTAGTTGCTCACGCCCTCGAACCAGCCGTCGAAGCTCTGGGCATCGCTGGCTTCGCCCCCGCTACCACTATCACCGGCAGCTTTCGACTTGGGGTCGAAGATATCGTGGTTCTCCTCGCCCTGGACGTCGATGACGCCCAGGAGGCCTTTGCGGGCGACCCGCGAGAGCGCGTGGTCGACGAGCTTGATCGGGCCGGGGACGGGCTGGTGTAGCGTGGCGATGGTCGTAGACCCTGGCTTGACCGGCGTCGTCTGGACGTATCGGTGGGGGTCAGACGCGATCGCGCCCTGTGGCCAGACCTCGTCCCAGACGCAGCCGATCGGGTGGAACGAGCTGTCGTAGTTGGGGCCACCGACCGCGTAGTAGACGCGGGCGGTCTCGCCCGTCTGCATCTGCATGTCGTTGTAGCCCTGTGGCCCGATGGCGTACTTCTCGCCGTTCATCAGCACGTAGGTCGGCTCCTCGTTGGCCATCGCCTCGAAGTCGAAGTCGTGGTGGCCCTCCTCACCGGCTTCGCCCTTCGTGTAGAGCTCGTGCTGGCCGAGGTAGAACTCGTGGTCCACCTCGGGCAGGCCGTCCTCGGGCTCGACGAGGATGGCCCCGAACATCCCGCTGGAGATGTGATAGTCCAGGTTCGGAACAGCACAGTGGTAGACGAATAGCCCGGGGTAGGTCGCCTTGAACCGGAACTCAGCGGACTCACCGGGTGAGACCATTGTGGCCTCAGCCCCACCCCCCGGTCCCCGCACTGCGTGTAGGTCGATATTGTGGGGCATCGAGTTCGACTCGTCATTCGTGATCGAGAACTCGACGTGATCCCCGACCCGCGCCCGGATCATCGGCCCCGGGATCCGATCCTCGAAGGTCATATAGGTGTAGGTGACGCCAGGCTCGATCTCCGCGACCAGCTCCTTCGTTGTGAAGTCAGCTTTGATTGTCGTCGGCTCCTCTCGATCGATCGGGTCTGGAATGTCGGTTGGATCCGCAGCTATGCGGTCGACATCTATGGATTGAGTCTCTTTCTGGCTGGGTGGTTGCGGTTCCTTCGTTGCCGCGTCCACGCGTCCGTGCGTTGGTGCTTCACAGCCAGCAACGGCAGCTGTCGTGCCGCTGGCTCCGAGTGCCTGTAACACTCTTCGTCGTGTCGCGTGGGGGACGGACATTGCAATTGTATGTATCGTGGAGACAGGGATAAGGAGGGCTGCCTTTCTCAGTCGGTGAGAGACCGGCCGAAGAAATTCGTCTGAGCCTTTATACCTGAAGACCCGCTGTAGTATCGATGAGAAACAGCTTATCGAACTGTTTTATTGACATTTTCGTATCAAGTGGTCCTTTCTGAGTCACTGTGCGCACGAACAAACGCACGTCGCAGAACAGTCAGGAGCACATACGTCTCGTACTTTTGGGTACGACAGTGCTCGCAGGGTTGCATCTCTGCGGTAATGTCATCGATTACGGCTTGATATTCGTCGATTAGTCTGGCTTGCGCATCTCTGATCTGTGGTTGGACGGCATCGATCATTTTCTCGATGGCAGGGTCAGCCGAGTCTGGCAACGAGTACGAGAGGACGATGGTATTGGCACCGTAATATTTCGTCGTTCCTCCACGGCCTTCTTCGAACCGGACAACATCGACGAGTCCAGTCTCGCGGAGCTCGTTGATATGATGGCGGATGGTGTTCTCGGTCCGTTCAATTCCCCGGTTGGCAAGGCGCTCGTGAACCTCGGACGCCGTGAGCGTCTCGTCGGCGAGAATGTCGAGAATCATCGCCCGCATCGGTTCGTCGATGGCGTCGGACAACCGAGTATCCCGTACGGCGATATCTTCGAGGTTGTTCTCGGCATCTGCAGGGCTCATATTTCAATCAACGGTGTGTATAGGTTAAGTAGTACCGACCCTTGCCTGGTCTCTTTTTGGCCCCGTTCACCGCTGAGTTAGCGAATGGGCTAGACGACTCGTTTGTCCGCTCAAACACTGTGTCTTGCCATTCAAACATATCATCTAAAAAATACTTTAATGGGTACGGGTGCTACGGAGAACTGTAATGAGCGAAACCCAATTCCGCGTGATGGACTTCGATTGTCCGAGTTGCGCAAGCACCGTCGAACGCGCCCTTTCGAACGTTGAGGGTGTTGAGAGCGTTGAGGTGCACTACTCGACCGGTCGCGTCGAAATTCACTACGACGATACGGTCGCCGACACCGCAACGTTCGAACAGACGATCGAGAACCAGGGCTACACGCCCAAGCCCACCTAAAGAAACCTATCATGGATACCCGATCAATCAACCAGTACTACCGACGCCATCGAAAGGCCATCATCGTCGCGGTGAGTGGCCTGTTCTACGCTGGCGGATGGAGCATCGGCTACGTCCCCCGCGCCGGGTTCGATACCGCAAGCACCACGATCCTGATCCTGGCGGCGATCGTTGGTGGATACGATATCGCCAAGACCGCCTACTACGAGATTAAAAACCGAACACTCGGGGTCAAGACCCTGGTGACGCTTGCGGCGATCGGTGCCATCGCGATCGGATCGTACTGGGAAGCTGCGGCCGTCGTCTTCCTGTTCGCGCTGGGTTCCTACCTCGAGGGGCGGACGATGCGCGAGACGCGCAACGCCCTCGAGGAACTGCTCGAGATGACACCCGACACGGCGACCGTACGCCGTGACGGCCGGCAGCAAGAGGTGCCAGCCCGCGACGTCGAGGAAGGGGAGATCGTCGTCGTCAAACCCGGGGAGAAGATACCGGTGGACGGGGACGTCGTCGACGGCGAGAGCGCCGTCAACCAAGCACCGGTCACCGGCGAGAGCGCGCCCGTTCACAAGGCCGACGGCGACGAGGTGTACGCCGGGACGGTCAATCAGGACGGCGCACTGGATGTCCGCACGACCGGATCCGGTACGGATACCACACTCCAGCGGATTATCAGCCGCGTCGAGGCGGCCCAGGAAGCCCAATCACCCACTGAGAGCCTCATCGACCGGTTCGCGACGTACTACACCCCCGCGATCATCGTGCTCTCCAGCGGCGCGTTCGTCGTCACGCAGAACGCGATTCTATCGCTGACGCTGCTGGTCATTGGCTGTCCCGGTGCCCTGGTGATCGGGCCGCCGGTGAGCATCGTCTCCGCGATCGGCAACGCGGCCCGAAACGGCGTCCTCATGAAGGGTGGTGAGCACCTCGAACTGGCCGGCAAAATCGACCTCGTCGCGTTCGACAAGACCGGCACGCTCACGAGAGGCGAGACGGCCGTCGCCGACGTTGCCGGGTTCGAGGCCGACGCCGACGAGGTGCTCGAACTCGCGGCCATCGCCGAGAAGAAGAGCGAGCACCACCTCGGCGACGCCATCCTCG
>JBLGCM010000062.1:0-7102 GCA_047617345.1 Natronomonas sp.
TGCTCCCTCGCGGTGCGCCTCCCGATTCCCGGAAGAGCAACCCCTGTCGATGGCTGCCGTTGTCGCTCCAGGCGAGATCCGTCTCGACGCCCTGCTCTTCGAGTTGGGATCGAACCCGCCGCCCGAGCGGCGAGTCCGGAAGCTTCGACAGCCATAACGCGTCGGCCCCGAGTTCGCTGGCCGCGACAGCGACGTTACTCGCCGTCCCGTCGGCGTGGATGCTCGCTTGCCGGGCCCGCTCCAGCCGTTGGTTCCCCGTCGGCGACAGTCGCAACGGCGTCTCGCCAAACGTGATCAGCTCTGTCATACGGATCAATATACGGGGAGGGTCTTAATTTGACGGGCAGAGTGGCGGGATCAACACGCTCAATGGCGTTCCGGTCGGACCACCGGTATGGACACTGCCGCCCATCTGCGCAAACAGGCTCGCCGACACGACCAGCGTCGGATGCTGGTCATCGCCGGCGAACCCGAGCCCTGTCGCGAGCGGGCCCGGGCGGCGCTCGATACCACGGATATCGGGCCGGGAGAGACGACCTACGTCGGCCCGAGCGACGCCTTTCACTGCGAGTCGCTGTCTCGCCACGAGGCCGGGCAGTTGCTCGGCACCTCCCGCGAGGCTATCGTCGCCGACTGTCACGGGCGCTGCGAACCCAACACGCTGGGACAACTGGTCGGCACCGTCTCCGGCGGGGGGCTGTTCGTTCTGTTGACCCCGCCACTTTCGGCGTGGCCCTACCGCCGTGATGCGTTCGACCGGTCGCTGGCTGTCCCACCGTTCTCGGTCGAGGCTGTCGGGGCGAACTTCCGGCGGCGATTCATCGAGACGCTGTTCGCCCACCGCGGGATCACCATCGTCGATGCGGAGCGCGGAGCAATCGAATCTGACGGGAGTTTCGAGCCACCGCCGCGACTCCCTGCCGCCCGACCGGATCCACCCGAAGGTTCGTCGTTTCCGCGGACCGCGTTCGCGGCCTGTCTGACGGCCGACCAAGCGGACGCGGTCGCCGCACTGCAGCAACTCCAGAACGGCGGGGCGGTCGTCGTCGAATCGAACCGCGGGCGGGGAAAATCCAGCGCGGCCGGACTCGCGGCCGGCGCGCTCGCACACGCGGGCGGGGACATCCTCGTGACAGCACCGACAGCGGACAGCGCGGGTGCACTGTTCGACCGCGCGGCGGAACTGCTGGAGGCGCTCGAAGCCGATCCGACCGGCGACGACAAGACCCGGATCACGGCCTGCCCGGGACAGATTCGGTACGAACAGCCCGCGGCGGCGGCCGAGTTGCCGGGCTCTCCCGACGCTGTGATCGTCGACGAGGCGGCGGCCCTCCCGGTCCGCGTGCTCGAGTCGTTCCTCGACGCGCCGGCAGTCGCGTTCACGACGACGATTCACGGCTACGAGGGGGCTGGTCGGGGCTTTTCGATCCGATTTCGGGACCGACTCGCCGAGAGCAACTTCGAGGTGACGGAGTGCTCGCTGGTCGAACCGATCAGGTACGCCCCGGCGGATCCAATCGAAGTGTGGTCGTTTCGCGCGCTCGCGCTGGACGCCACCGCGGCCGCCGATCAACTCGTCGAGTCGGCGACGCCCGAGTCGGTGAGCTATCGACGTCCCTCAGGCGAGCAGCTTCGGGCGGACGAACAGACGCTCCGGGAGGTGTTCGGACTGCTCGTCGACGCTCACTACCGGACGGATCCGAACGATCTGGCGCGGCTGCTGGATGCCCCAAACGTCGCCGTGCACTGTCTGTTCGAGGGCAGCCACGTCGCGGCCGTTGCCCTCTGTGCGCGGGAGGGGGGGCTGGCCGAGCAACTGCGCCGGCGGATCCACGACGGCGAGCGTGTTCGCGGAAATCTGATTCCCGACGTGCTGACGAGCCAACTGCAGGACCGGCGGGCGGGAAAGCCTGTCGGCTGGCGGGTGATGCGGATCGCAACGCACGAGGCGGCCCGCTCGCGCGGGCTCGGTTCGGCGCTGCTCGACCACGTCCGCGGAGCCGCCCGCGAGGAAGACGTCGACTATCTGGGCGTCTCCTACGGCGTCACCCCCGGACTGACCGACTTCTGGGCTGTCAACGGCTTCGGAACGGTCCATCTCTCGACGACCCGGAACGCCCGCAGCGGCGAACATTCGGTCGTGATGGTCGACCCACTCACCCCAGACGGAGCGGCGCTGTTCGACCGACACACCGAGTGGTTCTGTCGGCGCGCGCCGGCGGCTATCCGAGAGTCGCTCTCGACGGCCGACCCGGCGGTCGTGCGGGCGGCCTGTCGGGCGGCGGCGGGCACCCCGGAGCTGGACCTCAGCGACCGGGAGTGGCGACACGCCGCGGGGATGGCCGACGGGACGGCAATCTACGAGACGGCCCCGCGAGGTCCCCGGCGGCTCATCTTCAGACATCTCGTCGATCCGGCGGCACAGGCGTTCGATTCCGACGAACTGGACCTCCTCGTCCGCAAGGCGATCCAGGGCCAGTCGTGGGATCGGGTCACCGAAGCAGCAGGCTTTCAGTCCGAGGCGACCTGTAAACGAACACTGGGTGCGCTCGTCGGTCGACTGGTCGAGCAGTACGACGACGAGCACAGTTCATGACCATGCTCGCACTCACGCTCCTCGCCTTCGCTTTGCTGGTCGTCGGCGTCGTCGGCAGTATCGTCCCGAACCTCCCCGGACCGGTGCTCTCGCTGGTCGGCGTCTATCTCTACTGGTGGAATACGGGCTTGACCGAGCCGTCGACGGCGCTGGTCGCGGTTATCACAGTCCTCGTGATTCTGATCGTCGTCGGCGGCTTCTTCGACGACGTGATCGCTGCACGGTTCGGCGGTGCCTCGACGCTGTCGGCGACGGCGGCGGGCCTCGTCGGTTTCGTCTGCCTGTTCGTCGTCGGTCCGATCGGGATGTTGCTGGGGGCGGCTCTCACGGTATTCGTGCTGGAGTACCGTCGCCAGCGCGACGCCAAGGCGAGCGCGACGGCCGCTACCGCCGTTCTCCTCGCCACAATCGGCTCGACGCTTGTCGAACTGTTCGTGACGGTCATGCTGCTGGTCGTGATGGTCGCGGTCGCGCTGTTGTGACGAGATTTATGCTCGTGGATCGTGAATGTTGACCATGGAGTGTTCCGAGGACGACTGTTCGAGCGAGGCCGCCTTTCAGTTACACGTTCCGTGGGCGGCCAACCGGGCGGTCTGTGCGGGTCACGCCCGCGTCGCGAGCCAACAGGAGGGTATCGTCGCCCGGCCGCTGGAGTCAGCGGACGAGCAGTTGCCGGACGGGGCGAGTTAAGCGCCTTCGCCGAACTGGTTGCTGTACTCTGCGCTGCTGAGGTAGGCCGCGACGCGAACGCCGACCAGGCTGACGACGATACTGCCGAGAATGAAGACCGCGAGATGGGTCCCGGGCGCGAGCGTGAAGGGGTCGATCTCGGTCGAGCCGATGGCGATCTCCGGAACCGTGACTGGCTCGGAAACGTCCGCGAGCCGGAGGAAATACGCCGAGAAGCCCCGAACCGCGAGCCCGACCGCGATGGCGACGAAGGGGAGATTGACGTAGGCCGTCCCGAGTTCGTCGTTGCGGATGAGTTCGTCGAGCAAGCGGCCCGCGCACGCGATCATCGCCGCGCCGGTCATCCACGGGACGGAGTCGTGCACGAACTGCGTCGCGAGGACCAACTCGCCGGTGGCGGTCCCGAGTTCGCTCGCGCCGAGCACGCCGACGAAGGCGCCGGCCAGCGCCAACCCCGCCGCGACGACATAGGTGACGAGCGAGACCTGCCCCGAGTACAGCGAGGCACGGACTCGCTCGGAGAGATTCGACAGCAGCGTATCGATCCGCAGTCCCTTGTACAGCAGAAAGACGCCGAGAACGGCCGCAATCGAGCCAAACGACAGTGTCGGGCTCTGGAAGACCGCGAGCAGTGCGGGGAAAACGAGCAGCGCGATCCCGACGGGGACGAGCACCGTCTTGCGGAGCTGTTCGTCGCCGAGAAACTGCTTGAGCAGGTAGTACGTCGACTCGATGTCCCGAGCCTGCCGGACGACCACACGGTCGACGGCGTCGACGGGGACGCGGCTCTCGACCAGTGGCACCAGCCGCTCGTCCTCCGCGCTGTCGACGACGACGACGGCCGAATCGGGGGTGTACTCCCCGACGAGTTGGTCGATCTGTCCCGCAATCTCCCGGTCGCCCCCGACGCTGTCGCTCGCGGTCGTCACCACGGCAACCGTCGAGCCGTCGATATCGCGGGCGACACGTAGCCCTTCGAGCAGACAGTTGACTCGGCTGTCCTCGGGGTCTTCGATCCCTGCGGAGGTGACCAGCCGTTCGACGGCCTCACGGCCCACGAAGGGCGGTTCGGACTCCGAGAGTGCCGGCCCGCGATAGAGACAGACGACCAGCGTACTCACAGTTGTATCCAAACGGGCGCAGTATAAAAACCCTCAACAGTGTTTTTCGGCTGGAGACGGGACGGTTTCGCCGGTCGGCGAGGCTTCTCACACGCCGTCTCACAGAGCGACACCTCGAAACGCTTGTATGCCGGGGGCCGATAGGCCAGTCCAATGAGCGACGACGGCGTCATCGATCCGAAAGCCAGTACTGGCGGGGAGGCCGCCAGCGGGGGTTCGGTGACCGTCGTCGGCACCGCACACGTCTCCGAGGACAGCGTCAGAGAGGTCGAGGAGACAATCGAGCGCGAACGGCCCGACGTGGTGGCAGTCGAACTCGACCGGACACGCTACGAGCGACTCAAGGGCGAAGAACCCGACGATATCGACGGTCGAGACCTCATCTCCGGCCGGACGATGTATCAATTCCTGGCCTACTGGCTGCTTTCCTACGTCCAGGCCCGCCTCGGTGACGAGTTCGACATCGAACCCGGGGCGGACATGATGGCTGCCATCGAGGCCGCCGAGAAGCGCGGCAGCGCCGTCGCGCTGGTCGACAGAGACATTCAGGTGACCGTCCAGCGCCTCTGGTCCGGGATGGGGCTCCGGGAGAAACTGGCTATCGTCGCCGCGTTGCTGGTCGAGACGATGGGGCCGTGGTCCGCCGGCTGGTCGATCGGCTTCTTTTTCGGCCTGATGGGCGGACTGATCGCCAGCGCCGTCGGCGGGCCGTACGTCGTCCCCGCCGGCCTCACCGACGGGCTCGGTATCCCGATCATCGGGAGTCTCGTCGGCTCACTCGGCGGGATACTCGATACGATACTCGTCGTCGTCGGCATCTCGCTGGCCGTCGGGCTTCCCATCGGCGCGCTGCTCGCCCGCTCGACGGGTGACGTGGACGCCGAGGAGTTCGACATGAGTGAGTTGACCGACGCCGACGTGGTGACGGCGATGATCGAGGAATTCCGCCGGTTCTCGCCGGGCGGCGCGCAGGCGCTGATCGACGAGCGAGACGCCTACATCGCCCACCGACTGATCTCGCTGCGCGAGCAGGGCTATCACGTCGTCGCGGTCGTCGGTGCGGGCCACCGGGCGGGTATCGAGCGATACCTCGCCAACCCCGAGTCGCTGCCGGATTCCGACACCCTGATCGGTGAAAAATCGGGGAGTCGCTGGCGCAGCGTGCTGTACAAGGCGGTCGGCTACGCGTTCACGCTGGGCTTTCTGTTCTTTTTCATCCTGCTGGCGATGGCGGGCGTCCAGGGCGAGTTGCTCGTCAACATCTTCGTCGCGTGGTTTCTAATCAACGGGATCATCGCCGCGGGACTCGCGAAACTCGCGGGCGCACACTGGACGAGCGCGGGTGCCGGCGGCGCGGTCGCGTGGCTGACCAGCGTGAATCCGCTGCTGGCGCCGGGGTGGTTCGCCGGTTACGTCGAACTGCGATACACGAGCATCAACCCGGCCGACATCGGTCGGCTCAACGACCTGCTCGCCGACCAGACGCTGTCGCTGTGGGAGCTGCTCGGGAAGATGCGCGACGTTCCCACGTTCCGACTGATCCTCGTCGTGGCGATGACCAACATCGGGAGCTTCATCGCCTCGGTGCTGTTCGCCACCGTCTTCCTCCCGCAGTTCGCGGCCGACATTGGCGGGATAACCGGCCTCGGCCAGCAGATGATCCAGGGGGCGCGAAACAGCGCCGAACTGCTCTGGCGGCTTCTCACCTGATATGTTCCGAGTCAACGGCATCACGTTCTACCGCGAGGAACTGCGCGATCTAGCTGCTGCGTGGCTGGCGCTCGGCTTCGCCTTCGCGCTGTTTCTCGAACCCGCCACCCTCCAGCGGATGCTCAACGGCGCGGGCGCGTTCGGTCGGACCTTCCTGTTGAGCATGCTCACCGTCGGCGTCGGCTTCCTGCTACACGAACTCGCTCACAAGGTCGTCGCGGTACGGTTCGGGCAGGTCGCGGCCTTCCGGGCCGATTACGGGATGCTCGCCCTAGCGGTGGGGGCGGCGCTCGCGGGCATCTTCTTCGCCGCCCCCGGCGCGGTCTATCACCGCGGCCGGATCACGACGAGACAGAACGGTCTCGTCGCCGTCGCCGGACCGGTGACGAATCTGGTGCTCGCCCTCGTTTTCGCCGTCCCGTTCCTGCTGGTCGGCGGGTTCGTCGGCGAGGTGGCCCGACTGGGCGTGCTGGTCAACCTCTTCCTGGCGGCGTTCAACATGATCCCGTTCGGCCCACTCGACGGCAAAACCGTCCGGCAGTGGGACACCGGCGTCTTCGCGCTGGTGCTCGGAATCTCGGCGTTCGCGCTGGTCGGGTTCCTGCTCGGCTTCGGGTTCGGCATCTGAGCGACCGGGGCCGCGGCAATCTTTATCATGACCGGTGCGGTATCATCACTCGTGGTGAACGTTATGGGCAAAGACATTCTGATGATCGTCGGGGATTTCGGGGAGGACTACGAGATTATGGTGCCCTTCCAGGCGCTGCAGATGGTCGGCCACAGCGTCGATGCCGTCTGCCCCGACAAAGAGGCGGGAGAATCGGTGAAGACAGCGATCCACGACTTCCGGGGGGATCAGACCTACCTCGAAGAACGGGGGCACAACTTCGAGTTGACCGCGACGATGGCCGAGGTGGATCCCAGCGAGTACGACGCTCTCTGCGTGCCGGGCGGGCGAGCGCCGGAGTATCTCCGAACCTACGAC
>JBLGCM010000063.1:0-7066 GCA_047617345.1 Natronomonas sp.
CGCGTAGTGGGTGTGCAGGCCGCCGCGCGGAACACCCTGGGGCCGTCTGAGGACGAGATCCGTCTCGCCGGCGGCGAGCGCGACTTCGTGGTCGCTCGTCGAGCGCACGTCGAGATCCAGAAAGACCTCGTAGAACGACTGTGCCCGGTCGAGATACTTGACTTCGAGCGCGAGCCAGCGGAGTCCATCGAGCATACCAGATCGTACCACCGCGGGGCAAATGACTGTTGGGTCAGCACTGCTCCGAACGCTCACAACCGGCCAGCCACTCCGGAATCTGTCGCTACGGGTGATACGGGTTTGTCGCGGTGTCGAGGCGGGAGATCTCTTCGACAGCGTCGAACTCGTCGTCGAAGGCGTAGAGATATCCCGACCTCGCGGCCTGCATATACGCGACGAGCGTCGACGAGCGAAAGCTGTTCGCGCTGCCGGAACAGGGACTTCGCTGTTGGACGACCTGTACGCGCGACGTTCCGTCGTCCCCGATGTGCCAGCGGAGGTATCACCGTCGTCGATATCGAGTTCCTCCCGAATGCGGACCGGGGATATTCGCCTGATTCCCCGATACCCTGCTTTCGGAGTCGACATTCTCACTGCTCATACACGAGTGTAGAAGACGACGACGCGGACATCGTCGTGTGAACGCACACTATTCGGCCACCGGCTCACTGATTCGTCGAGACGACTTCGACGACCGCGCGGTGATCCAGCACCGTCTCCGCGCCGACCTGTCGGTCGTTGCGGCAGTCGATGCCGTGCAGGAATCCGTCGCCGATGTCGCTGTGCAGGTGATAGGCGAACTCCTCGGCGGTTGCATCGGAGGGGAGCAGAAAACAGTCTCTGAAGGGACCGTGGCTCCAGTCGTCCGATGCCGATCCGGGGAAGACGGCCTTGAGATCGAGCACGTCGAAGACCGCGGTTTCGAGTGCCCGCTGGACGCCGGTCCCGCCGAAGTCGCCGACGAACTCCCGGATCTGTTCGAGACCGACTTTCTTCTCCCGCGGCAGATCCGCGGTGATCTCGAACTCGTCGCTGCCGGGGGTGTACTCAAGGACGTCCTGCTCCGCTCCGTTTTTGAGCGCTTTCTCGGCGTGAGCAGAGACGGGGACAAATGTGAGATGGTCGTAGGCCGGATCCTCCGCGATCTCGGCCCAGTTGCTCTGTGCTTCCGGCGTGTCCATCTTGTTCGCCGCGATGACCATCGGCTTCGTCCGTTTGCGGATCGCACGGGCCAGCGCTTGCTGTTCTCCCTCCGCCCACTCGGTCGGTTCGACCGGCAGACCGACGGTGAGGACCACCTGTTTGATCTCCGCGGGGCTGATTCCGAACGCGGAGAGCTGTTCGCCGAGGATCTCCTCGGGGTCGGGATCGGAGAGTTGTTTGTCCTCGTAGCGCTGGATCCCCTTCTTGAGGATATCGAGATACCACGCGTCCAGTTCCTCCTCCAGGAAGTCGATGTCCTCCCGCGGATCGTGGCCTTCCGTCGCCTCGCCTTCGGCGTCGGTGGTGCCGGAGAAATCGACGACGTGGATCAACACGTCCGTCTCGTTGAGGTCGGTGAGGAACTGGTTGCCGAGTCCCCGGCCCTCGTGAGCGCCGGGGACCAGCCCCGCGATGTCGACCAGTTTGACCGGGACAAAGCGCGTTCCGCCCTCGCATTTGCCGACGGAGGGCTGGCAGGTGTGACCGAACTCCGGAGCGGCGCAGTCGGTGCGCACGTAGGCTTCGCCGAGACTCGGGTCGATAGTCGTGAAGGGATAGGCTCCCTCGGGCACGTCGTTCATCGTCGCCGCATTGAAAAACGTCGACTTGCCCACCGAGGGCTTGCCGACCAGACCGATTCGGTAACTCATTGGCTGAAGGAGTCTCCGGACGGATAAAAGGTGACTGTCTCTCCCATCGGTACGTCACAGAACGACACGCAGGATCGGCCGGGTCACTCGCGGGGCTCTACCCGCAACTCGATTGGATCGAGTGGACGAGTCGTGATGCTGACCGAGAGATCGACATCCGGATCCGAGGCCAGCGTGACCCGATACTGCCGGGCCAGCGTCGCGAGGATCAACTGTCCCTCGACCAGCGCGAACTGCTGGCCGATACACCGTCGCGGGCCGCCGCCGAACGGGAAGTACGCGAACTTCGGCCGGTCGTCTTCCCCCGCGAACCGCTCGGGCCGGAACGTCTCGGGATCGTCCCAGAACCGGTCGTCACGGTGGATCGTCCACTGCATCGGCGCGACGGTCGAACCCTCCGGGAGTCGATACCCCCCCAGCTCGACCGATTCTGTCGTCTCTCTGGGAATCGACGGGACCGGCGGATACAGACGCATCGCCTCCCGCAACACCTGTTCGGTGTACTCCAACTCGGCAACGTCCCCGAACGTGGCGTAGTCGTCGTCGAGCACCGCTTCGGCTTCCTCGGCGAGTCGGCGCTGGATCTCGGGGTGTCGGCCGAGCAGATACCAGGTGAACGTGAGTGCCGTCGCCGTGGTCTCGTGGCCGGCGAACAGAAACGTCATCATCTCGTCGCGCAAGAGCGTGTCCGACATCGTCTCGCCGCCCTCGTCGGTGCCCGTTAGCAGCATCGACAACAGGTCGTCCCGGTCACCGACGCCCTCCGCACGGCGGTTGCTGACGAGTTCCTCGATCAACGCCTCCATCTCGCGGATCCCCTCCTTGTATCGCCGCCACATCGGGATCGGAACCCACTTCGGGACCATCCTCGCGACCGGTTGCTTGGCCGGCTGTCCCGGTTCCTGGAGCGCGCGCACGGTTTCGCGGACTCCTCGGTCCTCGTAATCGAGGTCCGAGCCGAACATCGACTTCACGAGAATTCGGAGGGTGAGCCCCTTCATCTCGTCTTCGGCGTTCACCGTTGGACTCCCGCGCCAGTCTTCGGCCGCCGCTCGGGTCTCGGCGGCCATCGTCTCGGCGTACTCGGCGATTCGATCCATGTAGAAGGCCGGCTGGATCCGCTCGCGCTGGCGCTTCCAGACCTCACCTTCGCTGAGGACGAGTCCCTGGCCGAGGAGGTCGCCTAGATCCTCCTGGCTCATGGTCGCCTTCTGGAACCGAGCGCAGTCCTCGGCCAGAATCCGTTCGGCGAGATCCGGGTGATTGATCTGATAGAGATCGCCGATGCCGAGGATTCGGAGGTGGACGACGTCTCCCCGTTCGGCGGCAGCCTCGTAGAGCCCGCCCTGCTCGCGGACGAGTTGGTGTGTGTTACCGATCACGGGAAGGCCGTCGTGGCTCGGCGGAGCCGAACTGTGCGTCGGCGGCGTCGTGGTCCGTTCGCTCATAGTTCGACTATCCTTTCGTGGAGAGATAAACCGGGAGCCAGCATCTCTGTCTCTGCAACCCGGTCTCTGTGAGTGGACCGCACCGCTGCGAGACGGAGCGGTCGCTGCCCGCCGAGAAAAACGCAGAAAGAACGCGAATCAGTCGATGTGGCCTTCGCGTCGGAGCTGGTCGGCGGCCTGGTTGTCGTAGCGCCATTCGATGTCGCCTTTCTCGTCTTGCCAGTCCCACGGGTCGACGAGGACGACGTCGCCTTTTTCGATCCAGACGCGGTATTTCATGCGTCCGGGGATGCGGCCCATCCGTCGTTCGCCGTCTTCGCACTGGAGGCTGACGTGGTTCCCGCCGTCGTGGCTCTCGACCACGGCAAACAGCTCGTCGTCGTTGGGCATTCGGAGATTCTTGTGCCCTCGTTCTTCTGTCACACCTCTAGTAAGGCCCCCGAGTATGTAAATCCCCGCGAGGTCAGTGGTACCCTTTCACACGACGCCGTCAGTCGAATATCCGACGCCGGTCGATTCCGAGGAGAACGATCACTCCGCCGAGGAGTCAGCGTCGGGGTCCACTTGGGGGCCAAGGTCGGACGAGCGCTCGCGCTCGGAGGGATTCTCGGCTTCCACCCGCGTCGCGGCGCCGTCCTGTTGTGGCTGGGTCTTCCCTTCGCTGACGCCGACCTGCAGCTGGCCGCTGGTGTCGTCGAAGACCAGATGAGAGTGGGGATAGGCGAACTCGACGTCGCTCCCCTCGAAGGCCTCCCAGATATTCGTCTGGACTTTCGAGCGGACCGTCTGGAGCCGATAGGGCTCTTTGGCCCAGTAGCGGAGCCGCAGGAGAATTCCGTGGTCGCCGAACTCGCTGATCAGACAGTCCGGCCCCGCCGGATATCGCGCGCCACCGACCCGGATTCGCGGGCCGCCGGCGATGACGTCTTCAACGGCGCGCGCGCTCGCTTCGATTTTCTGTCGCGCCGCCGCCAGATCGCTCTCGTAGGTGATGAGCACATCGAGTGTGAGCCGAACCCGGGTGTCTTCTGCGGAGTAGTTTATCACGTCACGCGAACGCATCTCGCCGTTCGGAACCACCAGAAACGTGTTATCGAGTGTGAATATCTTCGTGTACCGCAGCGTGATATCGTCGACGAAGCCGCGTTTGTCCTGTTCGGTCAGTTCGATCATATCACCGATCTCGTAGGGCTGATCGGCCAGTAGGAAGATACCGCTGATCACGCTCCCGACGATTGGTGCCAGGATGACACCGACGACGGCCGAAAAGACCGTGACTGAGAGCGCGATGTTGCCGAGATCCAGGCCGTTGATCCGAAGCAGCGCGAGCAGGGCAAAAATGTAGACCCCGAGCCGAATCCCCGCAAGCGAGATGCGGGTGAGACTCGGGCGGTCGATGTGTTGCGCGAGTCGGCGACTGAACACGCGAACGAGCAGGCGTGCTATCACCCACGCGAGGACGATGACGAGAATCGACGCCGCGAGGTCGACCGCGCCGTCCGGTACCTGACTCGGAAGCCACTCGGGGCGCTGGATTGGACTCGGGCCCGTCGCGAACGTCCCCAGTCGGGATCCCAACGCTGCCATGCACTCTCAGAGATTCCGCCCGGAAAAAAGGGTTGTGAACCGCAGGCAACTCACTCCTCGGGGACGATGTACAGGTCGTCGTCCCCTCGAAACACCCGCACGGTCTCGGCCTCCGTCTCCAGCGAGGGCGGCCGCGGAACCGATTTCGTCTCGTAGCTCTCGGGATCGAGCACCTGCACAGCGTGGTCGTCCTCGACGGCGACGAGTGTGGTCTGTTCGGCCTCCTCCGCCCACCCGAGTCGGTCGGCGTCCGGAGCGGACCCGTCCTCGAACGGCGTTTCGTAGGTGTCGCCGCTTTTGAGTCGCGTCCCGCGCATCGCCCCCCGCGCGCTCTCGACGAGGACCGGCCCTTCGCCGTCACCGGGATCGACGATCTCGCCGGGCCGGTACGGCGGCAGCCGGACGGCGAAGGTGACTCGGTAGACCTCGTTGCCGTCGCTGTCCTCGGTGACGAGGGTCTCGTGATCGGTGAACGCTCCGCCCAGCTCGTTCGTTACTCGCCGGGCGATCTGCTCGCCGAGTCGGGTCGTCGAGAGGCGCATGTCAAGCCCGCCTTCGACCTCGTTGATCTCCGTAATAAAGGCCTCGCGGTCGCCTTTGGCTTCGAGTTCGTCGACGAGATCGTGCGCGATTTCCTTCGCACGGTCACGTTCGTCGTCTGTCGGTTCGCGGTCGACTCCCCGCAACTGGACGACGCCAGCGTACGAGCCGCCGGCGATCCGCCCACACCGTGTACAGGTCTGTCGACCGATCTTGACGGGCACCGTCAGTTCCTCCGACAGCGCCGTCTCCCGGAGAACACCGGAAAACTGGACGTGCATTCTGATGGTGGTCTGGTCGACCTGTTCGGGGGCGACCTGCCAGGAGATGCCGGTGGCGTCGACGTGGACCGACAGGGCGTCGGTCAGTTCGTCGATCGCGATATCGGTGTAGTCTTCGGCGCCGACATCGACCCAGCGATTGCCCCGGTGGACGGCGCCACACTGTGCACAGACGTCGATCTCGATTCGGTCCGGCGCGTCGACGAGTTCGTACTCGTCGATATAACAGGCGTCACAGAGTTGCTCGTCGCGACGATGCGAGCGTTCCGCTGGTCGGTCGATAGCCTCGCCACATCGCGGACAGAACGCTCCGGAACGGCTCATACCAGCTATTGGCCGCTTTCGCTTGTAAACACACCGTTGTCCGGTCTACCAATCGAGGTCTTCGGACGTATCCAGAACCTCGCCGTCGTCGACTGTCTCGGCGAGCGCCTCCTCGATCAGATCGAAGCGGTCGAGCATCTCCTCGCGCTGTGATCGCGCGACAGTCGCAGGGTCCGGGAGGCTTTCGGTCTCACTGATTTCGGTTTCGCGCTCGTCGCCGAAAAACTCCGCGGGCCCGAGTTCCTCGATCCGGGGCCGATACCCGGAGAGTTCGGCTCGTCGGGCTTGGAGCGACTCGGTCTCGTTTGAGGTAACTGTCTCGATTGGCTCGATCCCGTCCGGTTCGTACACCTCGACGAGCTGATTGAATTTTTTGATGTGTTTGTTGCTCCGACTCGGCATATGCCCCTGAAATCGGGCCGGATTCGTTTCAAGTTTGGGTCCGGCGGATGACCTGCTCTGATGCGTACATTCTTTATCTCGTCGGCCGGATCACTCTCACAATGGGGCTGCTCAGTTCGGTCCGACAGTTGCTCGGGGTCAGCGCCGAGGCGGCGGCCACCCGCGACGCCGACCCGGGGGATCTCTTCGGGATGAGTACCGCCACGCTCACTATGGAGGCAAACCTGGGTTTCGTCCCGACCGGGAAGGCGGCGCTCTGTTTCGCAGACGCGAATTCGACGGATTTTCGAGACGCAGTCGCCGAGGTCCGCGAGATTCTGACTGTCGGCGAATCCGGGACAGTGGCCGACTTCCGCGAAGACGAGTACGGCTATCAATGGATCGTTCTCGAAGCGAGCGAGTTCGAGAGTCTGGTAACGGGAATCCACTTCGCCGCAGATACGTTGATCGACCACCGCTACGGTTCGCGATTACAAGCGGCCGTCTTCGCCTTCGAGGCGACCGACCGGGCCGGCACCGACATCGGGGCGCTCGCCTACTGGGTCTACTCCTTTCGCCGAGGTAACTTCTATCCGTTCGTTCCCGACGGCGAGCAGTCCCGCGGTCAGGTCACGGAGATGAAGCTACAGAC
>JBLGCM010000064.1:0-6935 GCA_047617345.1 Natronomonas sp.
GCGTGGCCACGATCGGACGGGACATCGCCGAACGGCAGGCGACACAGGAGCAACTCGCCGGAATCCTCGATACGACCCGGTCGCTGATGCAGGTCCGTGATCGGGATCACGTCGCCGAAATTGCCGTCGACGCCGCGCGGGATCTCCTCGGGTTCGATATCAGCGTCTTTCGACTGTACGACGGCGACGCGGGAACGCTCGAACCGGCGGCGATGACCGACGCGGCGGGAGAGTTGCTCGGCGACCGGCCCGTCTACGACGTCGGCGAGGGGTATCCGGGCGAAGTGTTCGCCTCCGGCGAGCCGCTGGTGATCGACGATCTCGACACAGAGGCGGGCTCCCCCTCGTTCGGGCCCGCCAAATCGGTCATGTACTATCCGGTCGGCGTGCACGGAACGATCAGCGTCGGAGCGACCGAACGGGGCGCCTTCGACGAACGGGATCAGCAGATGCTCGCCCTGCTCGCCACCAGCGCCGCCGCGGCCTGTATGCGGGCCAAGCGCGAACAGGACGTTCGAGAGGCCCAAGAGCACACAGAGCGGGTTCTCGACCGGATAAACGGACTCGTACAGGACACCGTCGAGGTGCTCGTGCAGGCTCGGACCCGCGAGGAACTCGAAGCGGGCGTCGTCGAGGAACTCGCCAACGCCGAGCCGTATTCGTTCGCGTGGATCGGCCGGCCCGACGTGGCGTCGGAGACTCTCAGCCCGTCAGCGTGGGCCGGCGACGCCTCGCTCCCGATTCAGGGCCGCTCGTTCCCGCTCGCGGCGGCGAACGAGCCGGTCAGTCTCGCCTACCGGGACGAACAGCCACAGATTCTGACCGACCTCGCCGACGCGGGAACTGGACCGTGGGCGACCATCGCCGACGGCACCGAGATCAACTCGCTGATTGCGATCCCGCTGGTCTACCGGGACGCGAACTACGGCGTGTTGACCGTCCTCGCGGAAGACGAAGACGCACTGGACGAACGCGAGCGGGTCGTCCTCGAATCGCTCGGACGGGTGGTCGCCAACGCGATCAACGCCATCGAGCGCGGCCGGATCCTCGACGCAACGGAGATCATCGAGCTCGAATTCTCGATCTCGGATCAGGAGTTACTCTTTAGCAGGCTTTCGGCGGCGACCGACTGCGTGATCGAATCGGCCGGCACCGATTACAGCTCCGACGGCTCGATCAGGCTGTATCTCACCGCTCGCGGGGTCGACGCCGACGAACTGGTTTCGCTCGCCGAGGACGACGCCGCCGTCCAGAGCGTGACCTGCATCGTCGACCACGAAGCGGAGTGCCTGCTGGAACTGACCGTCGAGGGCTCGCTGCTGGCGACGCTGACCGAGCACGGTGCCGTCCCGCGGGAGGTGACAGCCGAACACGGAACGACCCGGTTCACCGTCGAACTGCCCTACGAAGCCGAAGCACGGGATCTGTTCGAGCTCGTCGAAGACCAGTATCCGAGTACGGAACTGCTGGGCTATCACGAGCGCGAACGACCCGTCGAGACGAGACAGGAGTTCCGGGCCGCGCTGAGCGAGCGGTTCACCGACCGCCAGGAGACCGCGCTCCGAACCGCCTACCTCGGCGGCTTCTTCGACTGGCCGCGGGAGATCGACGGGAACGAACTCGCCGAGGCGATGGACATCGCCCGACCGACCTACCATCAGCACCTCCGCTCTGCACAGAAGAAAGTCTTCGACGAACTGTTCGATTAACGGGTCAGTTCGATGTCGATCTCGAACCAGTTCGTCCCGGGTTCGTCCGCCGGCAGACCGAGTTGGCTGTCGATGAGGATGCTACCGCTATCCGCTTCGATGACGAACTCGTTATCAACGAGCGTCGCTCGCAACGGCTCCTCCTCGAAGTTGGCCTCGCCTTCCAAGCTCCCGCTCCGTTCTGACGTCGCCTCGATATCGAAGCTAAACTCCCCTTCGGGATTATCGATGACGACTCGGAGTGTCCCACTCGCTGTCATTCGGTCCTCGAAGACGACGCCGCTCAGTCCGTCCGGGAGTTCGATTGCGGCCTCAATGCCAAACCCGGTCTCGACGGGCGGAAACGACACGTCGGTGGATTCCCAACTGCCGTCCGCAGAAACCGCTGCTTCGAGCGTGAGCACTTCTTCGCCGTCGGGCAAGAGGTAGCCCGCCTCTCGGGCCTGCGATCGGCTATCGGTATCTTCGCCGATGGCGAGAAACCCGCCCTGACTGGTGGCCGAAAAGGAGTCCTCGAACAGCGGTTGTCCGCCAGGTTCGGTCGTATCGCCTCCGTCAGATCCATCATCGACCTCACTACCCGGGTCGGCAGTTTCGTTGCCCTCCCGATCGTCGTCGTCCGGACTGTCAGCACCGTCGAGACAGCCCGCACCGGCCGGGACCGTTGCCGCTCCGGCAACGGCGAGAAGCGTTCGGCGTTTCATTGGCCCACTTATCAGCACCGTTGGGTATGAAGCTGACGATCACCCAACTCGTCTCCAGAGAGAAGCTTTCAAGCGCGTGGTTGCCGAACCCGTTGTCATGTACGACCGCATCAAGGGATTCCGCGATTTCTATCCCGAACAAATGCAGTCTCGCCGGCAGGTAATGGACACCGTCGAGGCCGTCGCCAAACGCCACGGCTTTCGCGAGGTCGGAACGCCGGCGCTCGAATCGGCCGAGATGTACGCCGACAAGAGCGGCGAGGAGATCCTCGACGAGCTCTATTCTTTCGAGGACAAGGGCGGCCGACAGGTCGCGCTGACGCCGGAGCTGACACCGACCGTCGCGCGGATGGTCGTCGCCCGCCAGCAGGAGCTCTCGAAACCGATCAAGTGGATGTCGACCCGTCCGTTCTGGCGGTACGAACAGGTCCAGCAGGGCCGGTTCCGGGAGTTCTACCAGACCAACATCGATATCTTCGGCTCCGCGGAACCGACGGCCGACGCCGAAATGCTCGCCGTCGCCGCGAACGCTCTCACCGAACTCGGCCTCTCCGGCGACGATTTCGACTTCCGGGTCTCGCATCGCGATATCCTCGGCGGCGTACTCGATTCCTTTGGAGGTGGTATTGATACCGAAGAGGCGATCCGAGCGGTCGACAAGCGGGCAAAGATCGACGCCGACGAGTACGCCGAACTGCTACAGGACGCCGGACTCTCGGTCGATCAGATCGACGATTTCGATGCCCTGTTAGAGATAGGAGAGGGCGACCTCGACGAACTCGTCGCGTTTGTGGGGACCGACCGAGTCGAGGCGGCAGTCGAGAACCTGCAGGCAGTGCTGGATGCGACGGCTGATCTGGGCGTGCGGGAGAACTGTACGCTCTCGCTGACGACGGCGCGAGGGCTCGATTACTATACCGGCGTCGTCTTCGAGTGTTTCGACTCGACGGGCGAAGTCTCCCGATCCGTCTTCGGCGGCGGCCGCTACGACGACCTGATCGAGGGCTTCGGCGGCCAGCCAACCCCCGCGGTCGGCTTCGCACCCGGCTACGCGACGCTCTCCTTGCTCTGTCAGCGCGCCGGTGTCTGGCCCGAAGAAGAGCTCTCGACGGACTACTACGTCTTGCAGGTCGGTGAGACGCGGGCGGTCGCAGCTCAGATCGCTCGGGATCTCCGGGAACGGGGACATATCGTCGAGTCGGATGTGGCCGGGAGATCGTTCGGTGCACAGCTCGATTACGCCGACAGCATTAACGCGGAGACGGTCGTCATCGTCGGCGAACAGGATCTCGAAGACGGAAACGTGACGCTGAAAGACATGGACAGCGGCGAACAGGTCGCCGTTCCGGTCGATTCGTTCCCCGGCGACGACGAGGCACCGACCTACGAAGACTACGAGTAATCACTGTTTCCCGGCAATCTCGTGTGAAACGAGTCATTCCCCGTCTCACGGCCGCGTCAGGATTGCTCGTCGGCCGCGTCCTGGGACTCGATTTCCTCGACGCGGTCGTGTAACTCCTCGACGGCCTGTTCGTCGACAGTGCCCCAGTACGCGACGACGAGAAGCGTGGCGAGGAAAATGACCCCCCACCCTAGCGTCGCGTGCTCGTCGGGTACGTAGAGGGTGAAGATACCGTCGATGACGCCCTCTAAGGAGAACACGACGAGCACCGGACCGACGACTTCGCGCGGCAGGAAGTGATCGACGTACGCTTTCACAATGCGCGGATCAGGAACCATATCAGCCACGTCTCCCGCGACCCAGTAATGCGTGTCGCTGTCCGACAATCGCGGTCCGGACGATAAAACTCAGTCGGTCCGAAACGAGTAATCCAGTGCGCGCGCCGAGTGTGTTAGCGACCCCATCGAGATGATGTCGACGCCGGTTCGGGCGTAGGCGGGCACGTCGTCGACGGCGATACCGCCGCTGGCCTCGGCGAGGGCGTCGACGGGCAGCAGATCCGCCCCGCGAGCGGTGTCCTCCGGTGAGAGGTTATCGAGCAGGACGATATCAGCGCCCGCTTCGGCCGCCCGTGGTGCGTCCTCGGGGCGCTCGACTTCGACCTCGATGTTCGTGGCGAAGGAGACACGCTCTCGGAAGTGCTCAACGGCCTCTTCCATCCCCATCTCGGCAACGTGGTTGTCCTTGACCATCACCATATGCGAGAGGTCGAGGCGATGGGTGTCGCCGCCGCCGGCCGCGACAGCGCGTTTCTCGATGCCACGGAGTCCGGGCGTCGTCTTCCGAGTGCCGGCGATCCGGGGCGGATCGATATCGGCCGAGTTGGTGGCCTTCTGGGCGGCGTCGACCGCCTCACGCGTCTGCGTCGCGACCCCGGAGGCGTGTCCCGCGACGTTGACCGCGACGCGCTCGCCCCGAAGAACGGCCCGAGCGGGACCGGACACCCGAAAAACGGTCTCGCCGGCCTCAATCGGATCACCACCCTCGACGAGCGCGTCGGCATCGACACCGAGATACGAGAAGACCGCCTCGGCAGCGTTGAGGCCGGCAGCGACGCCGGATTCTTTGGCCACGAGTCGACCCTCGGTCTCGCCGGGAACGTGGTTAGTCACGTCGTGGTGGCCCACGTCCTCCTCGAGCCAGCGTTCGATCTGACTCGTCGGGATCATTGTTCGGCGTGGGGTTCGGCTGCTGAGCGGTCGGCGTCTTCGACGAGATAATGACAGCCGACAGACTGGTCGTTCTCGGCGGCCGCCCGCGAGATGAGCAGCGAGACGACCGACGCCGACCGGAGTTCGTACAGCGACCGCGAGGTTCGGGTCCGAACGTAGGCGTCGACCTCGCCTTTGAGCCGGCGCAGGACGGACTGTGACCGCTTGAGGCCACTCGGCGTGCGCTCGATTCCGACCATCTCGTCCATCACCCGGCGCAGGCGACGGAATTTTTCCCGAGCGAAGTTGCCGGGCAGGTCGGGATCCCGTTCGAGCAGTTCCGGCGGTTCGATCCGCTCGATCTCGTTGCCGACGGCGTCCTCCCCGGCGCGCTGACCCCAGACCAATCCCTCTAGCAGTGACGTGCTGGCGAGGCGGTTGGCGCCGTGGACACCGGTGCGGGAACACTCCCCGACCGCGTAGAGGGTGTCGAGGGCGGTCCGGCCGCGGTCGTCGACGACGATGCCGCCACAGAGGAAGTGCTGGGCGGGCGCAATCGGAATACCCGTCTCCCAATCGACGCCGTGTTCGGCGCACTTCTCGGCGAGGTCCGGAAACGCCGACTCGAAGCCGATATCCGACACATCGAGTGTCACCTCGCCGGTTTCCTCGCGCTCGGTCTTGACCGCGCGGGCGACGACATCACGCGGCGCGAGTTCGGCGTCCTCGTGGTATTCGGGCATGAACCGCTCGCCCTCCCCGTTGCGGAGGCGTCCGCCCTCGCCGCGAACCGCCTCGCTGATGAGAAAGGTTCCGGAGTCGGTGTGGCAGGCAGTGGGATGGAACTGGACGTACTCCATATCGTCCACATCAGCGCCAGCGAGCGCCGCCATCGCGATGCCGTCGCCGGTCGCCGTCTCGGGGTTGGTCGAGCGGGGATAGAGCGCGCCGATTCCGCCGGTCGCGAGAATCGTCGATCCGGCAAAGGTCGGTGCTCGCTCGCCGTCCCGTTCGAGAACCGCACCGTAGACACGACCTTCGTGGCGGATCAGTTCCAGCGCGGCCGTATCTTCTAGCACCGTCACGCCCGTCTCGTCGGCGACGTAGTTCAAGAAGGGAACGTGGATGTGCTTGCCAGTCTCGGCGTTGACGTGCAGAATCCGCGGTTCGTCGTGGGCAGCCTCCCGTCCGAAATCGTACTCCTCGCCGTTCGTGTCGAACTCGATGCCGACGGTATCGACGAGGACGTCAGTGACTGTCTCCGTGGCGTTTTCGACGAGTACCTCGACGGCCTCGGGATCCGCGGTCCCGGCGGAGGCATCGAGGATATCCTGCTTGAACTGCTCGGGGTCGTCACGAGTGACGGCGATACCGCCCTGTGCCCACCACGTCGAGGCCTGTTCCGGCCGCTCGGCCTTCGTCGCGAGCGTTACGTCCGCGCCCGCCTGATCGGCCGCGAGTGCGGCCGAGAGGCCGGCGATACCGGTGCCGACGACGAGGACGTCTGTGCCGCGTTCGTTCATATTTCGAGCATCCGGTCGAGTGCGACCTGCGCGAGTTCTTTCTCCTCGGGCGCGACGTTGATGACGTTGCGTTCGCGGCCCTCGGTGAGTTCTTCGAGCACCCAGACCAGATAGTTCGGGTCAATCTGGCGCATCGCGTTGCAGTCCATGCAGGCCTCCCCACACAGCGGCACGACGTTGACCTCTGGATGCCAGCGACTCAGGTGGTTCGTCAGGTGGATTTCGGTACCGATAGCCCACGTGTCGCCGGGATCTGCCTCCTCGACGGTCTGACAGATCGTCGACGTAGAACCGACGACGTCGGCGGCCTCGACGACTTCGCGACGACATTCGGGATGGACGACGACGTTCGCGTCCGGGTGGTCGTCTCGGACCTGTTCGATGTG
>JBLGCM010000065.1:0-6886 GCA_047617345.1 Natronomonas sp.
GGCGTCCGGACCGACTTCGCGGTCGGGTTCCGGCGGAACGGTCCACTCGGTGGTGAGTTCGAGTAACTGGACGAGCATCCGCGCCGTTGCTCCCCAGACGGTGTAGCCGTCGACGTAGAAGTAGTGGAGGCGAATATCGCCGTAGTGTGGGTGCTCGCGGCGTTCGCTCTGGTAGTTCACCCGGTCGATCAGCGCCGCAACCGGGAGGATCGCCACCTCAGCCACCTCGCCGTCGAAGGGCTCGTACGTTCGGTCGGGAACCTCGGCGACGAACGGTCGGACAGAGTAGCGAGTGATCGTCCTGATATCGTCGAGTCGGCCGACAATCGAGACTTCCGTCGGTTCGAGGCTGATTTCCTCGTTGGCCTCCCGCTTGGCGGTCGCTTCGAGCGAGTCGTCTTCGGGTTCGCGTCCGCCCCCGGGGAAACTCATCTGTCCCGGGTGGTCTGAGAGGTGTTCCGCGCGCTTCGTGAAGAGGATGTGCGGCCCACTCTCCCTGTCGATTACGGGTGCGAGCACGGCCGCTTCGCGCTCCTGGTCGTCGACCGTGGCCGGTTCGTGACCGCGCACGCCCGCGAAGTCCATGTATCGGTCACGAACGGGGCCCAGAAGCTTAATTTGTTGGTATTACCCTCACCCTATCGACGCTGGTCGAGACGGGCACGGACCCGACCGAGATCGACCGGAGCCCACGCTTCGATATCGTAGCTCACGTCGATCAACTGCTCGATCTCGCCGGAATCACCCATCTCGACCGCGAGGGCCGTTTCCTCCCGGAGTCGCGCTGTTGCCGCCTCGCCTGCGCGCTTGCGGTCGATGCTGCGGTCCTCGATATCGAGGATATGTCGCAGATCCTGCGTTCCGTCGGGGAGAGTGGGAAATGCGGACGGACCGGCGATCAGAAGCGAGTCCTCGCCCTGCTCCGAACCATCGAGTCGGATCAGTCGATACTCGTCGATGGCCTCGTCGATCGCGTCGTCGAACTCCGCACGATCGGCGCCGTCGCCCCGCTTGAAGGCGAGTTCGGCGAGCGCATCTCGGAGTTCCGCTCGCGTGAGCGCGCCGAAGGAATCGACGACACCGGCCAGGTCGTCGCCTGAGATCTCCATATCGGAGGCTGGCTCGGTTACCTCTTAGAAGTTGTGTCACTACCGACTGTCGTCGAGGGCCTCCTCGGATCGGGCGGCGACTTCCTCGGGGTCGATTACAGTCTCTCGCCACGGCGGAAGCCAGTCGTCTTCTCCCGGCGGTCTGATCGACGGCGCGTAGGTTTCGACCTGCTCGCGCTCCTGATCGGGGTCGTAGGCAAAGCTGTTGAACGCTGCGTCCCCGGCGTACTGTCGAACGAGTCGGTCGGCGTGATCGCGGTAGCGTTCCCGCAGTCGGTCGTAATCCGGAGCGAGGCCGTGTTCCTCGGCGACGGTGAACAGCGTCGCCGCGACTTCGGCGCACATCTCGCCCAACCCACCGGCTCCCTCGACCGACCGGTGTTCGTGTTCGTGGATGCCGAGGTCCACCTGTGCGCTCCCCGCGAACCCCGCGTGGTCGAACGCATCACCGAGCGTGCCGAGTTCCAGCCCCCAGCCCCGCGGCGCGCGGACCGAGCGAGCGAGGTCGCCGGTCACCGCGAACTCACCCGCCAAGGCGTACCGGAAGCTATCGAGATAGTCGACGAACTCCGCCCCAGAGTGTTCGCGGAGGGCGCTCACGAGCGGGGCATAGAAGAGTCGAAACAGCCGTCCGTACAGCTGTTGGCCCTCGACGCGGGCGTAGTATCCCTTAGTGAAATCGTAGCCGTTCGCCAGCGGCGAGAGCAGTTTCGGGACGTGCCGGTCGTCGTAGGTCAGCGCGTCGGCGTCGTGGACCGCGACGTACGGTGATTCAGCCGCGATTCCGAGACCGAGCCACACGTCCCGCCCCTTACCGGCCGCGCCGTCGAGGCCGTGGTCCGCCAGCAGCGCTTCGATCTCGGGCGCGGTACACCACAGGACCGTCAGGTCGAGAGCGAACGATTCCAGCCATCCGGTCACGTCGGCGACCGCCGACTCGGAGGCCCGGAGCGCGACGAGGACGCGGTCGGGTTCGACCGTTTCGAGCGTCTTCAGGACGCCTTCGGCGGCGGGGCTGCCGTGGTCGCGTTCGGCGAGAGGGACGACAACCGTCGCCTGCTCGACCGGCGCGGGCGGATCGGCACCGCCGTAGTCGTGGAAGGTCCCGATCCGCTCTTGAACGTATTCCATCGCCTAGGGGTAGGACAGGAACGGAAAAAGCGCCGCGATTGGCGGGGTATCCTGCCGGCAACCTTGCCGCCTGAGCCGGTATCGGATTCGGTCAGTGTCGCGTGGGCTCTTGGGTCGAGTCGGGCTGGCGGAACGCGTTCAGAGCCAGGTCTTCGTCACCCTCTGGCAACAGCACCGTGACGATGTCGTGCGGGCGGATCTCCGTCTCTCCTTTCGGGGTGATCATCGTCTCGTCGCGCTCGATAGCGACGACGAGCGTATCCTCGCGAATGATCCCGTCGCTGGTCGCGTCGGCTAGCGTCCGCCCGGTCGTTGGTGCGTTCTCGTGGACGGTCAGTTCGGCGACTTCCGCCCGACCGCGGAGACTGATCGAGTCCGTCAACGCCTCGCTGGGGGCGTCCTCCGAGGGGCCGAACTCGGTGTAGGGAAACCGCATCTGGCGCTGGACGAGAAACTCGTCTTTGATCTCGACGCCGGATTTCGAGATTTCCTGGCCGATTCGGCGGAGATCGCCGGTGTCCTCGCCGACGACAAGAACGTGAAGGTTCGTCTGTCCGCCCATCAGCTCCCGGACGGCGACAACGCTCGGTATCGTTCCGAGTTGTGCGGCGATCCGCTCGATCTCGTCGAACTGGACGTGACAGAGAAAGAGATTGAGCAGGGAATCGTCGGCCTGCTCGAAGTTGACCGTCGGATGGTAGCCCTCGATGATTCCGCTTTCTTCTAGCCGGTCGATCCGGTTGCGAACGGTCGCTCCCGAAACGCTGACCTCCTCGGCGATTTCGGCCGCGGACGTGTGGCGAGCGTCCTGCATGAGTGCGTACAGGATCCGGCGGTCGATATCGTCGAGGCGAACGCCGTCAGGGGAGTCGTCGCTCATAGAGTTTCTCCAATCGGTGTGGATTTATACTTTGGTTCATGCGGGACCCCGCCGTCATCGCACGCCGATTCGAGAATCGAAATATTTCTCCACTCAGTTTGAGAATTACAAATCGAGTCAACGGGCTTAAATAATATCCGAATAATCGAGCATGTATGAATGGTGGGCAGGGAGCAAACGGGGGGTTCGTCGGCCGGTTCCTGGGGGTGAACTGAGCATGGTCGAGCACACGCGTACGCTGGATTTCAAGATCGCGTTCGCGATCGGACTGGGGACGATGATCGCCGCGGGTATCTTCTCGCTTTCGGGGACTGCCGTCGCAGAGATCGGTTCCAGCGCGGTGATTGCGTTCGTCATCGCGGCTGTGATTGCCGGCATCACGGCGGCGGCGTACTCCGAGTTCGCGTCGATTTACTCCGAGAACGGCGGGGGATATCTGTTCACCTCCCGGACCTTCGAGGATCGGGAATTTTTGACCTACGGCATCGGCATGTCGCTCTTTTTGGGGTACACGGGGACGACGGCGTTCTATCTGGCGACGATGGACGAGTGGTTTTTTCGGTTCATCATCCCCGGGGGACTGGGCTGGCTGCCACACGGAACGACGGCGGTTGCGGCCGCACTCTTGTTGGGGACGTTGAACGCTCGCGGGACCGAAGAATCGGGGACTTTCCAACTGATCGTCTCGGGCGCGAAAGTCGCGGTGCTGTTCGCGTTCATTGGCGGTGCCTTCGCTTACCGCGGGCCCTCGACGGCGGTCGGAAACTTCACGGCACAGTTCTCGACCGACGTGGTCGGGATTCTCTCGATTTCGGCACTGGCCTTTATCACCTTCTTCGGCTTCTCGGCGATTGCCGCAAGCGCCGGGGAGATCATCGAGCCACGGAAGACGGTTCCGCGAGCGATCGTGGCGAGTATCGTCACGGTGACGATCCTGTACGCGCTGGTAATCGTGGCGATGACGAACTCGACGGTGCCGCCAGAGATCATCGCCGAAGAGGGCGAGACGGCGATGGGCGAGGTGGCAGCGGGCTTTCTCGGTCCGTTCGGCCGCTCGCTGATCGTCGCTGGAGCAGTCTTTTCGATGGTTTCGGCGTCGAACGCATCGATTCTCGCAGCGTCGAGCATCGGGTCGCTCATGGGCCGGCGGGGACAGGCACCGCGTGCGTTCGCGCGGATCCACACCCGGTTCAACACGCCCTTCTGGAGCGTCACGGCGGCGACCGGAACGATCGTCGCGCTGATCGTCGTCTTCATCGCGTTGTTCCCGGCAGAAGGCGGTCTGGCTCCGATCGATCTCGGCCTGACGGTTCTCACCGGCTTTGCGACGTTTAACCTCCTCCTGCCGCTGGCAATCGTCAACGGAGCTTTGATCTACCACCGGCGGGCCTTTCCCGACATCGAACGCGGATTCCGAGTGCCCGGCGTGCCGGTCGTCCCGATTATCGGGATCATCGCCAATCTCGGTCTGATCACCAATCTGCCGCCCCGCGGCATCGTCACGGGTGGCGGATTCACGGCCGTGTTGATCGGGGCCTATGTGGTCTGGGGCGGCGGCCAGGAGATCGAAGAACTGGTCCAGCGTGTCGGCTCTCCCCCGGAAACGGACGCAGAGGCGGCGACGGAGACGACCGCCGAGGGCGATCACTTCCGCGTCCTCGTCCCGGTCGCTCGACCGAGAAACGCCCCAGCCTACGTCAGACTGGCGGAGATGCTCGCCGCCGGTCACGGAAAGCCGCCGATGATCGAGGTCCTGACCGTGACGGAAATTCCCGAACAGACGCCCCACGAGACGATGACCGACACCGCGAGCGAGCAGGTCGAACAGATCGAGGCTACCCTCGCCGAACAGGACCCCTCCGTCGAATACACCGTCGAAGGCCGCACCTGTCGTGACGTCGCCTTCGCCATCCGACAGTCCGCCCGTCAGGACGAGATCGATCTGATCGTAATGGGCTATCCGGAGGAGAACGAGGAAATCACGAGGAAAGTCGAGTACACCGCCCCGTGTGACGTGATTTTCGCGAGCGGCCTCGGCGAGGATCGGATCGACCAGATCAATATCGGGGCCGGCGGCGGCCCACACCACCTCGCGGCAGCGAATCTGGTCCGCGATCTCGGCGAGCAGGGATACGGCGTGAATGTCATCTCCGTCGATCCCGCGGGCGAAGAGACCGCCGAAGATCCGGCTGCGACCGTCTCCGAACTGACCGGCGTCCCGGATCTACACGTCCACAACATCTCTGCCGCGAGTATCGCCGAGGGACTGGTCACGAAATCCAAAGAGGAGGGCGGCGTGTTGCTGATCGGCGCGTCGCGTGATCGCCGACTCCGTCAGTGGGTCTTCGGGAGCACGCCGGATTCGGTTATCCAGCGGGCGAAACTCGACGACGTGCCGGTGCTGGTCTACGCCAGTTCCACGAGCGTCCCCGAGCGAATCGAGGACTACCTGTTCCCGGTCTATCGGTATCTGCTCAAGCTCAAAAACGGATCTGAAACGACCCCCGACCGATCCTCCGTGGACGGCTGATCGACGCCGAATTTCAGACCCAGAAACACAGACCAGAGGTTTACCCGCTCATACCGCGTAGAAGTAGATATGGATATGAACTCAATCGGCTGGCGATCAGATTCCCCGCTCGTCGCTGCCTTCGGCGTCATCGTGGCCGCGGTCGCCGTCGTCGGGACGCAGTTTCTCGGTTGGGAGTGGGGATCTGGGCAGTTAGTCCCGACGATGATCGGGGTCGCCGTCGCCGGCGTCGCCGTCGTTCTCGTCGTCCGACAGTACCTCGGCCGCGGGGAGTGAGGCTCAAATCTCGACCATCACTTTGATCGCCTCGCGCTCGTCCATCGCCCGGTAGCCCTCGGGAACGCCGTCGAGACCGACCGTTTTCGTGAAGATCGGCGAGGGATCGAGCGTGCCCTGCAGCACGTCAGCGAGCAGGTCGTCCACGTACGCGCGGACAGGCGCGGCGCCGCCCGCGAGCGTGATGTTGTCCGCGAAAGACGTGTAGAGAAAGGCCGCCTCGTCGACACCTGCCGGGACGCCAACGAGGCCGACGGTTCCGCCGGGCCGGGCGACCTGAAAGGCGGTGTCCATCGACGACTCCGCGCCGACGCATTCGAGGACGTGGTTCGCGCCGCCGTCTGTGAGATCGACGGCGTCGTCGACCGCCTCCTCGCCGCGTGCGCTGACGGTTTCGGTCGCGCCGAACTGCTCGGCGATTTCGAGTCGGTCTTCGTGGTGGCCCATGGCGATAATCCGCTCGGCTCCGAGCCGTCGGCACGCGAGCACGCCACAGAGTCCGACCGCGCCGTCGCCGACGACGACCGCGGTATCGCCGGCTTCGACGCCCGCGCTGACGGCCGCGTGATGGCCGGTACACATCACGTCGGTCAGCGGGAGCGCCGCTTCGAGCACGTCTTCGTCGTCCGCGTAGCGGTCGGGAATCCGGACCAGCGTGCCGTCGGCGTGGGGGGCGCGAACCATCTCTGCCTGTGCGCCGTTGATCTCGCCGCCCCAGCTATCGCCGTCGACACAGGAGGTGTACAGACCTTTCCGGCAGAACTCGCACTCGCCGCAACTGATCCAGAAGGGTGCGAGGACGCGGTCGCCGGGTCTGACGCTGGTCACGTCGTCGCCGACTTCCTCGACGATGCCCATCGGTTCGTGGCCCACACGGCCGGGGGTCGGGAACTCACGGAGGCCGCGGTAGAACCACAGATCCGAGCCACAGATCGCCGTATGCGTGATCCGAACGACAGC